>CAYVQV010000031.1:0-9447 GCA_964454035.1 uncultured Candidatus Nitrosopelagicus sp.
AAATTGCAGAGGATAATCCTCTAAAGGAGTTTTTAGAATTATCAAGAGGAACCAAAATTTGGTTAATGGATATCACCATGTTACAATGTATTTCAGCGGCATTTAAAAAAGAGGCGCCGGGAGAGGGATTTGAACCCCCGTGTGCAACGCACAGACGCTATCCTGTATTGAGATTTCGAGGCGTCCGCCGTAACCAGGCTTGGCTATCCCGACAACTTACAAAATTATCTTGTCCTAAAATAGTGAATCGATTGTATAGGTAAACAAAAAAAGCCTAATTATCATATTAATTATATGGGATTAGATCTAAAACCACTTTTAATTCGAGATAAAACAAATCTGGAATCATTTGCAAATAAGATTGTAGCAATTGATGCATATAATGCAATTTATCAATTTCTTGCCATTATTCGTGGTCCAGATGGATTAAATCTTACAGATGCACATGGCCGTGTAACTAGTCATCTTACAGGCTTATTTTATAGAAATATCAATTTCTTGTCATTAGGAATAAAACCAGTTTATGTCTTTGATGGAAAGTCACCATCATTAAAATCTGCAGAAATTGAACATCGAAAACAAATTAAAAAAGAAGCAACTGTAAAATATGAAAAAGCACTTTCTGAAGGAAATATGGAAGATGTGAGAAAATATGCACAGCAAACAACTTCTATGAAAGATGGAATGGTTGAGGATTCAAAACATTTTTTAGATTTATTTGGAATTCCATATATCCAAGCACCATCTGAAGGTGAAGCAACAGCTGCATTTTTGACTACAACTGGTCAAGCAGATGTTGCAGCAAGTCAAGATTTTGATTCAATATTATTTGGTGCAAAAAAATTGGTTAGAAATTTTACAAATAGTGGGAGAAGAAAACTTCCAAATAGAAATACATACGTCGATATTGAACCTGAAATAATTGATTACAAAAAAAATTTAGATGCACTTGAAATTACACGAGAACAACTAGTCGATGTTGGAATATTAATTGGAACCGATTTTAATCCAGATGGATTTGAAAGAATTGGTCCAAAAACTGCAATTAAAATGATAAAAAAACATGGACGATTAGAAGACATAGAACAGATTAAAAATGAACTAGAAAAAATTGATTATGAATCAATAAGAAAAATTTTCTTAGAATCAGAGACCACGAAAGTAGACAAGATTGAATTTGGTAAAGTTAGATATGATGATATTATTGAATATTTATCAAATGAAAGAAGTTTTTCGCATGATCGAGTAAATTCGTCATTGAATAGGCTAAAAAAGAGCCTAGAACGAAAAAGCCAAACACTAGAAAAATGGTTTGAATAGAAAAAAATGGTCATAAAACGACAAAGTATCTATACCCCCAATAAATAATCAAAAAAAGACATGAAATACAAGTGTAAAAGTTGTAAAACTAAATGCAATGATATCACAGAACATATTAGAAATGTGCATAAATTTACAGAATGGATTATGGAATTACAGTTAAAAACAAATCCAAATACTTACAAAAGTTGTTTTGAAGTATTAGAATAAATTCAGTAGTAAATTAAATTTGTTTTAATAAATAATCATTTATGTAATATTTTTCAGATTAAGTTCTTGAACATTTAATACAAAATTTCCCTACTTCAAAGACATAAAGCATTTTATCACATTTTTCGCAACGTCTTTCAGTTCTAGTTTTATCATAACCATACGGCATTATTCTATTAGAAACTAGTGAAATATCAACATAATGATAATTTTATGATGTGGATTGTTTTAATCGATGTTGGTTCATACCAAGTTTTTTCTTTCCATTTTTGATTAATTTAGTTGCGCAATCAAGTGATTCTTGATAAGTATGCTCTGAAAGTTTCCTAGAACATAAATTGCAAACAAGATCATTCATGTAATTCATTATAACATCATACTACAAAAGATCAGCGATCTTAATTATTAATTGATTTTTGCAATTCATCAAATGCAGACTGAACTTCACTTACAACTGCACCATCTTCTAAAGTGCTAACATCTCCAATTTTGTCCTTATTTGCAATTGCTTTTAATAAGCGTCTCATAATTTTTCCACTGCGTGTCTTTGGAAGTTTGGAGACAAAATAAAATTCCTGAGGAATTGCAATCGCACCAACACTATTCCTAACAGTTTTTTTTAATTCATTCTTCAGCTCATTTTGTGGTGTAGCCACACTCTCTTTTAAGACAACAAATGCAATAATTGATTCACCTTTAATTTCATCAGGTATTGTGCATACCGCAGATTCTGCAACATCAGGAAAAGATACTAAGCTACTTTCAAGTTCAGCAGTACCAATTCTATGTCCTGCAATTTTTAGTACGTCATCGGCTCTACCCAACAACCAAAAATATCCATCAGAGTCTTGTATTGCATAGTCACCTGAATAATACATATTTTCAAATTTTGACCAGTAAACATTTTTGTATTTCTGATCATCATTCCACAATCCCATTAGCATGCCTGGCCAAGGATTTTTAATAATTAATGAACCCTTTGTGTTTGTGCCAACATCATTTCCATCCTCATCAACAACTCCAATAGTAACACCTGGAATAGGAAGTGTTGCAGAACCGGGTTTTAATGAAAATGATTCTATTCCAGGTAATGATGAAATCATCATTCCACCAGTTTCTGTTTGCCACCATGTATCAATTATAGGACATAATTTTTTTCCAATTATATTAAAATACCATTTCCATACTTCAGGATTTATTGGTTCACCTACAGTTCCAAGTAATCTTAAACTTGATAAATCAAATGAGTTTGGAATATCATTACCAAATTTCATAAACATTCGTAGAGCAGTTGGTGTTGTATAAAATATTGTAACTTTGTATTTTTGAATGATGTCCCACATTCTAGATATGTTAGGATAATCTGGTGCCCCTTCATACATTACTTGTGTAGCACCATGAAGTAATGGTCCATACACAACATAACTATGACCTGTGACCCAACCAATATCAGCAGTGCAAAAATAAATATCTGAATCATTTATGTCAAACGCCCATTTGTATGTTGAATGTAAATGTGTAAGATAGCCACCAGTTCCATGTAAAACACCTTTTGGTTTTCCGGTAGTTCCTGATGTATAAAGAATGTAAAGTGGATGGGTGCTATCAAGTGGTTCTGCATCACAAACATCAGATATATGATTCATTAATTCTGACCATAAGTGGTCTTTTTTCTTTAATACCGTTTTATTTTTTATTCTTTCAACAACTATTACGTGTTCAATAAAATTTATTTCTGAAACTGCATCATCTACAATCTGTTTTAATTTAATGATTTTACCTTTACGAAATCCTCCATCAGCAGTTATAACAATCTTTGACTTAGAATCTTCAATACGATCTTTTAATGAAGTAGAACTGAAACCTGAAAAAACTACAGTATGAATAGCCCCGATTCGTGCACATGCAAGCATAGAAATTGGCAATTCAGGTATCATTGGTAAATAGATTGTGACTCTATCACCTTTTTTTATTCCAAGTGATTTGAGTACGTTTGCAAATTTTTTTACTTCATGAAATAATTGAGAATATGAGAAATTTCTATGACTACCATCTTCTCCTTCCCATAATATAGCCAATTTATCAGGTTTTTTCTTTTGATGAATATCAAGTGTATTGAATGATGCATTGATCAAGCCTCCCTTAAACCATTTAGAAAATGGGGGTTTCCATTCTAATACATTATCCCAACGTTTGAACCAACTCAGAGATTTTGCCTCTGATTCCCAAAAAGTGATAAAGTTTTGCTCTGATAATTTACGAATTTCTGGTGAAGACTTGCCAAGATCTATATCAAACTTTGAAGATTCCATACAAAGGTTTTAGAATAAAGTGGTAAGTAAATGTTAAAAACTAATTAAGGTTTTTGTGAGTGCATTCTCTTTAACCATTCTGTTTCTTGCTCTTGTGTAGAACTAGAATCGATGGTTTGATTTTTAGAATTAACTGTCATTGGTGTAGATGATATTTTCTTTTCAGATTCTGATTCACATGGTGGTTCAGGCAATCGTGTTTGTGCATCATCATTTTCAGTTGTATTCGATAAATACGAAACAGCAGAATCCTGGATTGGGTGAGCCTGTTCAGGTTCTGTAGGAACTATATCCTCAAGAGATAGATTTTCCAATCTAGATTTGATTTTGAAAATTTCATCTTTCTCGTGTTTCATATGTTGAAGTATTTCGTCAGTTTCTTTTTTAACTAATTCGAATATCTCTTGAGAAATCTCGTTACTTTTGCTTTGAACTTTTGCATCAAAGAGCATAACTTTTACAGATTTAACTTCTGTATCGATTTCAACGACTCGTTCTTCTAATTCTGATTTAATTGCAGTTTCAGTTTCCTTGAGCGACATTAATTTGCTCTTATATTTTTCATGGATTAATTCTGCATCAGATTTCATCTTATCGTTGTCAGAGACAATTTCCATTAACGCAGAAAGACGTCGGACAGTAAGCTCCTTTTCTCGGAGTAGACGTTGTGAGTCCAATCGCCATTTTGGTATGAAAATTATTACTTCTGGTTGAATTACGAGCTGAGAATAAGGCACTTGCTTTAGACAACCTGAGCCACAGTTGATACCAACAGTTTGAGTTGAACCATCAATATCAGTGGTAGTGCCTAAAATTTTACCCATTGGGGCACCGTACATATCTTTTACAGGTTTCCCAATGATCACAGCGTCGTTTTCACTCATAAGAAACAATTTCTTGATTCGTATAACCAACAAAGTGTTAACAAGCTTCGAATTTTTAGTAGAAAGAAATTAACAAAGATTACACTCTAGGCACGATCGTAATTTTAAAATTCATAAAAAAATTAAACTTAGTATTGATTGAAAAAGATGAGATAGCAGAGGTACTACGATTTGTTTCGGAATATTGGTATAAATTAAAAAATGAGCCAGAAAATGAAGCATTAAAAATGCTACCAAGTAAATTTTGGATGAAGTCTCTTGGAGGGCCAGTAGGAAACAAAGATGGACCAAAAGGTAGATGGATTACAACCTTGATGTATACAGAAGATCCAGAAATGGATAACGCATTCAAAGAAGTATTGAAACGCTGGCAAACAAAAGGACAACAAACAAGTACAGAACTTCCAAAGAAATCACCCGATCTAATCCAAATTAAAAGAGGATAAGATTAATACCAATTAGTTAGCTTGATGAATATTGCCAAAGTTTTCTAATAATGAAAAAAATATTCTGATAAAACATTTCTCTAACACTGAAAAATCTGTTTTTGCAATTACAACAGAAAAACAAGTTGATCGTGGTGCACTGATGTCACGATATAGTAGAACTGACAAAGATATGAGAAGAATTTTTCTAGATGAATTTTTGAAAAATAAAAACAGAGGAGAAGAATTCTATAATCGAGTTTTACTTGAATATGGAGATGACTCAGTTGCAGAATTAGGTAGTGCCCAGATCGCAATAGAAGGACTCTCAAACATTGCAGTTAAAAAAATAGAGGATCGTCGAATTGGTTTTTCATATCTAGAAAAATCTTCAAGATATGTATCATGGGAGAAAAAAATTAATGGTAAATACAAGTTCTATCGTGAACCCAATATTATGAAATCACGTTATGGTGATAAATATCTGGATGCATGTAATTTGGATTTTGAAATTTACACAAAAAATATTCAGCCTATGTTAAAACTAATTCGTGAAAAAGATTCAATTGAAAATTATAAATTTAAAGATAAATCAGGAATCGAAAAGAAATTCTCTCAACTTAAAGATGAGGATAATATAAAATCGGCTAGCAGGATCTATAATGCAGCTACAAAAGCAAAAGCACTTGATGCACTTAGAAGTTTATTACCTGCGTCAACACTAACGAATGTTGGAATAACTGGTAATGGTAGAGCATTTGAATACCTTCTCTCAATTCTTTTTAGCTCAGAATTAGATGAAGAAAAAAAATTAGCTGCAGAAATCAAGCGTGAATTAGACAAAACAGTAAAGTCATTTGTTAGAAGAGCCAATGACAAATATGGTAAAGCACTACAAGAATACCTTGTAAACATTAGAGAGATTTCACAAAAATTAGCTAAAAAGCATGCAATTGGAATTCCTAGGCGTGGAAATAGCGTAAAATTAGTTGAATATAGAACTGAATCAGATAGTATTAACAGTATAATTACAGGATTGATCTATGAACAGTCTCACAGTATATCGTTTGCAGAAATAGAAAAAAATGTTAAAAAGATTAGTTCTAATGAAAAAATCAAAATTATTAATGATTTAGCAAAAATACGAAAAAATAGAAGACATAGACCACCACGTGCATTTGAAATGGTGGACTATACATTTGATTTGGTTACAAATTATGGAATGTTTAGAGATTTCCATAGACATAGGGCACTAACTTTAGAGAGACAGTTATTGACAACTGATAATGGATTTGATATTCCAAACGAAATAGTAGAATTGGGAATTAGGAAAGAATTCACGGAGTGCATGACATTTACAAAAGATGTTTTTAATTTAATACGAAAAAAAAATCCAGTTCAAGGGCAATACGTTGTTAATTTTGGATACAACTATCCATATTTCATGAAGATGAATTTACGTGAAGCAACACATCTAATTGAGCTTAGAACAGTACCTCAAGGACATCCTGACTACCGTATAGTTGCACAAAAGATGTTTAAATTAATTAAAAAGAAACACCCTGTTTTATCCAAAATAATGAAATATGTCGATTTAAATGAGTATGAATTAGAAAGATTTGAATCAGAAAAACGAACTGAAGAAAAAAGGAAGAAAAAATGACATACAAAATTTCTAAAACAGATGAAGCATGGAAAGAACAATTAACAACAGAACAATTTCAAGTATGTAGAAAAAAAGATACTGAAAGACCATTCACTGGTATCTATAATGACTGCAAAGAAAAAGGAATTTACAGTTGCTTATGCTGTGGAGTAAAGCTTTTTTCGTCAGATACAAAATTTGACTCTGGTAGTGGATGGCCAAGTTTTTTCAAGTCAATAAATGATGAGAATATAGAATACATAAAAGATGAAAGTTATGGTATGGAGCGAATTGAAGTTAATTGTAAACAATGTGGTTCACATCTAGGACATGTTTTTGATGATGGACCACAGCCTACAAATCTAAGATATTGTATAAACTCAGTATCATTAGATTTAAAAAAAAGTTAAATTAAATAATACATCTAGAGTGGCAACATCATGCGAATAATATTATGTGGTTTTGGTGTTGTTGCACAAAGTTTAGCAAAACTTCTCGAATCAAGAACATCTGATCTTTACTCAAAATACGGCATGAAGCCACGAATAGTTGGAGTTTTTGATAGTAAAGGAAGCGCCCACGATAATTCTGGACTAGATCTGAAAAAATTGATTAGTGCAAAAAAAGAATTTGGTAGTGTTAGAGGATATAATAAATCTGAAAAAATAATTTCAGGTTTAGAAATGATAGAGAACCTTGATGCAGATGTATTGATTGAAACAACAGCTAGTAATTATAAAGATGCAGAACCTGGAATGAGCCATATCATAAATGCCATGAAAAAAGGGTTACATGTAATTTCTGTTAACAAAGGACCACTGGCATTAGCATTTCCATCTCTTATGGAATTAGCAAAATATAATCAAGTTTTACTAAGATTTAGTGGTACAGTAGGTGGTGGTACACCAATTCTAGACTATGCAAAAAATAGTTTACGCGGAGAAAAAATTGTTTCATTTCAAGGAATTCTAAATGGAACTACAAATTATATTCTAACAAATATGAGAAATGGTCTTTCATTTAATGATGCACTAAAAGATGCAAAAAATAAAGGATATGTTGAAGCAGACGAATCACTTGATTTAGATGGATTAGATGCTGCTGCAAAATTAGTTATTTTAGCAAACTGGATAATGGGATTAAAGGTTACAATGAAAGATATAGAACGAATAGGAATTCGAAAATTGACTTCATTAGACATAGATGAGGCATCTAAAAAATCATGTTCGATAAAACTCATAGCATCTTGTAATGACAAATTAGTAGTTAATCCTATAGAGATAAAAAATGACGATCCATTATGTGTAGATGGAACACTAAATGCAATTTCATTCACTTCCGAACACTCAGGAACCCAGACCATTATAGGTAAAGGTGCAGGAGGAACTGAGACGGCTAGTTCTATTTTAAGAGACTTGTTAGATATTAGAAAAGAGATTTCCAAAATTTGAAAACTAATCTAATTTCAAAAAGTGAGACCTCTACAATTCTCAAGGAAATATCTCTAAAATGGAGACAAGATATGCCCAAAATAAAAAATCTTATGTCACATTATGTAGATGCAGAGTCACAAATACTAATTGGTGACAACTTAAAGTTACTTAAAATAAATGATGAATACATACCATTTTTGAGCGAAACCAAACTATTGGAAAGTTTTCCAAACGTGGTAGTAGATATGGGTGCAGTCAAATTCATGTGTAATGGTGCAAATGTAATGAGACCTGGAATTAAAAATTATTCAGATTTTTTAAAAGATGATATAGTTTGTGTCGTAGAAGAATCACAGCATAAGTTTCTAGCAGTTGGTAAAGCATTAGTTAATAGTTCAGAAATGAAAGAAATGCCCAAAGGTGAAGTTATAAAAAATTTGCATTATATATCGGATAAATACTGGGAAGTTTCTAAAATATTATAGACTAATTAATTTTTTGAGTAAATTCTTGTACTCCATCTTTGTTAACTACTAAAACATCTATACCATCACCACTAAATGAATCTCTCATAGTAGCAGAACGAACAGCTTTAGTTGCTAATTCTATGGCGTCCTTTTCATTCATGTTTTCTTTGAATTGTGGATCCAACACACCTAATGCCATTTCAGCACCAGTACCAACTGCAGCGTATTCATCAGGAAGAACTGATCCAAGTGGATCAAGTGTGTAAATTGTTGGTTTCTCAACCATACCACCAACTATTACTTGTGTCAATAATGGAAAGTATCTTCTTTCATACATCATATTTGACATCATCTTAGCAATTGTGTTAGGTGGAACTTCTCGTTTTAATTCCATTTTTCTAATTTTTGCTAATGCAGAAATTTGTAATGATAGTAATTGCATATCAGCAACAAGACCGGCACATGTAGCACCGACTTTTGCAGTTATTGGAAATGTTTTCTTTGTTGTTTTACTAACAAGAAAGTTTCCATATGCTATACGACGTTCACTAGCAAAAACAACACCTTTGTCAAATGTTATTCCAACAGCTGTTGCACCAGGCATATACATTGACATGAAATATCTTTCTAACAAGACAATAAAAGTCATTACAAAAATTTATGCGCAGACTTCCTTGTGAATATCTAAAAAATAGGAGATCGTCAATTGCCGAGTAACGCTTTAGCGTGATACACGCGGTCAACGTTTCTG
>CAYVQV010000032.1:0-9332 GCA_964454035.1 uncultured Candidatus Nitrosopelagicus sp.
TAAATTAGTCCAGGTGATGGTTTCCATTCTCCAGCACTTGCTTCATTTGCCGAATCAATAATCTCTTTACCTGTATGTGGTTGTTTTTTTAATTGCTGTAAAATATAATATCTAGAAAATCCTCTTGGTACTGCACTTCCCACTCTTTGAGCCCACTCTTCAAACATCACTAGCGATATCACTAGCGATATATATTAATCATTCGATCAAAGAAGAATATTATGATACATAAGTAACCCAATCAAAGATTATTTGTTGGAGCATGACTGAATCAATAGAATATGATTTGATAATTGCAGGTTCTGGCCTTGCTGGTCTAAGAGCAGCAATTGAGGCAGCAAAGAAAAATTCAAAATTAAAGATTGGTGTAGTAGCAAAAACTCAAGTAATGCGTTCACATTCTGTATCTGCAGAAGGTGGAACAGCTGCAGTTATCCAAGAAGAAGAAGGAGATACAATCGAATCTCATATTTATGATACTGTTAAAGGAAGTGACTTTCTAGCTGACCAGGATGTTGCAGAAAGACTTTGCCAAATGATGCCAAATGAAATTTATCAATTAGAACATTGGGGAATGCCATGGTCTAGAAAAGAAAATGGTAAAATTGATCAAAGAAATTTTGGCGGTTATAGTTTTGCTAGAGCAACATACGCTATTGACAAAGTTGGTTTTTTTGAAATGCAAACTCTTTATGACACGTGTCAAAAATTTGATAATATTGAATTTCTTAATGAGTGGTTTATCACATCAATTATTCATGATGGAAAACAATTTTGTGGAATCACTGCAATAGAATTATCGTCTGGAACATTTTATACAATTAAAGGAAAGGCGTTAATTGTTGCCACTGGAGGTGCAGGTAGAATCTATAGTTATTCTACATATGCATTATCATCAACTCCTGATGGCTTAGATATGGCATATCGTGCTGGTATGGCTCTAAAAGATATGGAATTTGTTCAATTCCATCCTACAGGTGTTTTACCATCTGGTATATTGATCACAGAAGGTGCAAGAGGTGAAGGAGGTTATCTACTAAACAAAGATGGTGAACGATTTATGAAAAATTATGCAGCTGGAAAAATGGAATTAGCACCACGTGATATTGTTTCAAGAGCAATGATGACAGAAATGAATGAGGGTAGAGGATTTAATCATGATACTGGGGTTCAATGCATGAAACTTGATTTACGACATCTTGGAGATGAAAAAATCAAAGCTAAACTTGGCGGAATTAGAGAAATATCAATCAAATTTTCAAACATTGATCCTGCTGAAGAACCTATTGATGTACGACCAGTATGTCATTATATGATGGGTGGAATTCACACAAATATTGATGGTGCAGCTGAATTACAAGGAGTTTGGGCTGCTGGTGAAGCTGCATGTAACAGTGTTCATGGTGCAAATAGATTAGGTGCTAACTCTACATCAGAATGTATAGTTTGGGGAAAAATTACTGGATCATTAGCAGCTGATTATATTCAAAAAGAACATTCTACTTCGCAGTTTCCTGATCATCTTGTAGTAGCAGAAGAAAAAAGAATCTATGATGGTATTTTTCGTGGAAGTGGACAAGTTAATCCTTATGAAGTAAAACAAGAAATTACTGATACGCTTAATGATACTGCATATGTTTATAGAAATGAATCTGATATGATTCAAGGATTAAAAAAGATTAGAGATCTCAAAGCTAAAACTTGGAAACATATTGATGATAAAGCTAAAGAATACAATACAAATTTTTCAAATGTAATGGAGATTGATTCTATGATTAGGGTAGCAGAAGTGGTATTAATCGGAGCAATTAATAGGAAAGAATCTCGTGGAAGTCACGCTAGAACAGATTATCCAGATAGAGATGATACCAATTTCTTACATCATACACTAGCATACTATGATCCTAATACACCAATTATGAAGAAACATCCAGTAACTATTACTAAATACAAACCTGTGGAGAGAAAATACTGATGGAAAAAGAACCAAAAGCTAAAGAGGGAATTAAAGGATGGATTAATCCTGCAAAATATAGGAAGTTTAGCATTGAGAGATTTGCATGGATTTTAATGCGAATTACTGGTTTAGGATTGTTAGCATATTTTATCGGTCATATCTATGAAACAAGTCACATTCTTGATGGAAAAGCTGTTTGGGATGCATCATTAGAAATGACTCAGACCACTGAAGGTCATATCTTTCTTGCACTAGTTATTGGAATGTGTGTGTATCATACAGGAAATGGAATTAGATTAATGCTAGGACAAATGGGTTATGGAATTGGAAAACCAGCACGTCCTGATTATCCATACAAACCACAATCACTTAACATGAAAGGTAAAGCATGCATATATGCAACAATTGGAGTTGCAGCATTAGCCATGTGGTATGGAATAGCGGTGATGTTTGGATGATGATTCTTAAAGAAAGTATTGTAATGAAGATTCATTACGGAACAGCATTAGGAGCTGTGTTTCTAACAGTTATTCATATTTTAATGCGTATGACACAAGACTTTCATGAATCACTACAATATGAAAATGTTATTGCAAACTATGAAATGATTGGTTATGCAATTATGCTTGAATTATTATTGATTTTAATTTCGGTACATGGATTCAATGGTTTACGTGTAATTCTTCTAGAGATGAAACAAGGTCCAACTTATGAAAAAGTGGTAACTTATGGTTGCATTGCATCAATGGCTATATTGATAGCATATGGTTCAAGGACGATATTATTGACAAGTATGGGGATGGTTTAATGGCTCAAGTAAATCAAGAAATTTCTACAGAGAAATCTCAAACTGTATTATCATCTTCAAAATCAGTTACATTGAGAATAAGCAGAAGTAATCCAGAAATTGGAATTGAAGAAAAATTTGATGAGTTTGTTGTACCATATGAAAAATACTCAACAGTATTAGATGCAATATTAAGTGTAAAATCACATTTGGATCATTCTGTAGGTGTAAGATATTCTTGCAGACAAGCATCTTGTGGTTCATGTGGAATGAAAATAAATGGAAAGCCAAAATTAGCTTGTTTTACAAAAATAGTTGAATTAGATTCAGATGTAATTACAATAGAACCAATGGATAATTTTCCAGTTGTTAGAGATTTAGTTGTTAATTTCACACGTATGTTTAACAATCATAAGAAAATTATGCCTTATGTTGTAAGTAACGATTCTGAGATAGCACCTGAAGCCAGTGTTAAAGAAATGTTACAAACTCCTGAAGATGTTGAAAAATATATTCAGTTTTCAAGTTGTATCAAATGTGGTCTTTGTAATTCAGCTTGTCCTACAATGGCAATGGACACGTCGTTTGTTGGCCCTCAAGCTTTAGCACAAGCCTATAGATATATTGCAGATACAAGAGACCATGGCAAAAAAAATAGATTGAAAATAATTGATGAATCTCATGGAATATGGAGATGTCATTTTGCTGGTTCTTGCAGTCAAGTTTGTCCAAAAGGAGTTGATCCTGCTATGGGAATTCAACTACTAAGAAGTTATCTGTTAGGATTACGTGACTAGTCTTTTTCCGGTGTTGGTTCTGGTTCTGCTGCTGGTTTAGATTCTGCTGCTGATTCTTTTTTGTGTGGATTTGGACTATTATTTACTTGATTATTAATCTGTTCAGCCATAAAATGATTTGAAACATTCACTTTTACATCATCTATGCCGTCTATACTTAACAAATTATCATGTATGTCTTGACAAATCTTAAAACCGAATACTGCTGGACAAAATGGACTTGTTAAATGCAAATCAACCTTTACAGATTCATCTGCGATGTCAACTTCATCAACTAGTTCTAATTCGGTAATTGTTGTGTTGATTTCTGGATCCACGATCTTTGATAATTCGTCAAAAATTTTGACTCTTAGTTGTTTAACATCTTGTGACATTGACGTAAATCCGCTGTTGCTATATATAGCCATTCTGAACGTAGTTTATGTACCGTTCAAGACTAGGAAAAAACCTTGATGAACTTACGTTAAATTATGTTTCATCAATCTCTGATGACTCTGATATTGCTTTTTATGATATAATAGGTAGTGAGGCTCATTCAATAATGCTTTATGAAAATAAGCTTTTGTCAAAACTAGAATTAAAAAAAATTCTTTTAGCATTAGAAGATCTTAAAACTGGAAAAATATCTCAACCTGACTTTGAACCTGAAGATATTCATGAATTAATTGAATCATTGGTAATCAAAAAAACTGGAATAGAGAATGGTGGAAAAATGCATACTGCAAGATCAAGAAATGATCAAGTTTCTCTTGATATTAGAATGAAAATTCGTGATGACATTAATATTTTAAGTCAGTGTCTAATTGAAACAATCAGTGAATTATTACATTTAGCAAAACAACATTGCAAAACTGTTATTCCACTTTATACACATTTACAACAAGCACAAGTTGGTGTATTTTCTCATTATCTTTTATCATATGCAGATTCATTATTTCGGGATCTAGATAGATTTCTTTCATTGTATACCAGAGTTAATCAAAGTCCACTTGGTTCTGGTCCAGTTGGAGGTACAAGTCTTCCAATTGATAGAAACAGTACAGCAAAGATGCTTGGTTTTCCAAGTCTCATCGAAAATTCAATTGATGCAACAACTACAAGAGATTTTGTCGCTGAATTTGTTTCAGCATCTGCAATAATGATGACAAATCTTAGTAAGTTATCTGAAGATTTTATAATATGGTCATCATCAGAATTTTCATTTATTGAATTATCAGATAATTTCTCTTCTCCATCTAGTGTTATGCCACAAAAGAAAAACCCAGATATACTGGAACTTACTCGTGGGAAAACATCACAAGTGATAGGATATCTTACAGCAATTCTATCTACTACCAAAGGACTTTCGTCTGGATATAGTAGAGATTTACAACAAATTAAATCAGCCATATGGTCAACATCAAAAATTTCAATCACTGCATTAATTGTGATAAAATCAATGCTTTCTGAAGTAGTAATTAATGAAGAAAAAATGAAGAGTGTAACAGAAAATGGATATCTTATTGCATTAGATCTTGCTGAAAATTTAGTTTTAGAAAAAATTCCATTCAGAGCAGCTCATAATATTGTTGGAAATCTTGTTCAATACGCGCATAATTCAAAAAAATTACTACCAGAACTTACTATATCAGATATTGATTCACTTTCAATTAAAGAGATCAAATCTAAAAAATTATTTGAAGTTATTCAAAGAACAACAATATCATCATCATTAAAAAATCGTAAATCAAAAGGTTCTTCAGGTATATCAGAACAGACAAGAATGTTAGCGATTAGAATAAAAAAGATTTTATCGTACAAGAAAACTGTTAAGAAGCAAAATTCTGAAATAATAAAATCATTAGATTTGCTATCAAAGAAAGTTAAAACTCTTACAAAATAAGCGGGTCTAGTGGGATTCGAACCCACGACAACCGGATTAAAAGTCCGGTGCGCTACCTGGCTGCGCTATAGACCCCTTGCGTTTTTGATTGCGTGTATAATTTAGTCTTTTACAAAATAGGAAAACAATGTGGAAACTTTAAAACTAGCATTCTGCTGCTCATCTGTATTGCCCTTGTAGTATAGCCCGGTCCAGAATTCGGCCCTGTCACGGCTGAGACGCGGGTTCGAATCCCGCCGAGGGCGCCATTATTTTATTTCAGAGAAAACATCATCTAGAATTTCTTTATTGGCTGCTGCAACAAATGACAATCTGGTTTCGTAGCTAAGATCAGAATCTAATTGCTCTAGATTTTCATTTAACATTAAACCTCCAGATTCTTTGACTAACAGATAACCTGCTGCCATATCTTGAATTCTAATCTTTCCTCTCAAATCAATGAAAATATCCATCAAACCTTGAGCAAACATTGCCATTTCTAATGCATTTGCACCAAAATGTCTAGTATGATTATGATTTTGAAAAATTGGTTCTAGTTTTTTCAGTAATTCTGAAGATGCACCAGATGTGTTAATTCCTACTATTTTGTAAAGCGGTTTTTTATTTTGAACTGAAATTTGTTTTTCATCCAAAAATGCACCTTTTCCTTTTGATGCCCAAAAAATTTCTCCATTTGATAGGTTTGTAACTGCTGCATCTGTTATTGAACTCAATTTATCATCAGTTGCAAATGCTAATGAGCAACAAAAAAATGGCAGACCTCTTACTGCATTTGCAGAACCATCAATTGCATCCATTATGATAAAACCTTTAGGATTTGAAGAAAGTTCTACACGACCACATTCTTCACCTAATACAACACAATCAAATTTTTTTTCTTTTAAATAATTGATTACTATATTCTCTGCAGTAACATCAATATTTCTTGAAATATCACCACCTGCACCTCTTCCAAAATCACCTCCAGCTTCTTCAGTTCCTGCCATATTTTTCACATTCTCAAAAACTTGTTTTGAAATATCCCTTAACATTTGACTAATTTCCATAAAGAAACTAAATTCAAACATAATTTAAGTGGAAATACTGTTTAACGCATAAATATGAATTTAGAAACATCTTATCATGAGTGGTAAAGATGAATCGGTTTTTAGTAAAAGTGCATTGATGAGTACTAAATCTGGAAAACAGATTATGAAACAAGGTTTATTCAAATCAAAAGGATATAAACAATTTAATCAATACAAAGAAGAATTTGAAATTAAATTTCCAGAATTTGCTAAACGCTTTACTACAGATTTATTAGAACAGATTAAATCTGATCCTTCACCTAATAACACACAACAAAAATTTGGAGATGAAGTTGGATCAACTGAAATCATTCTTAATTCATCTGAAATTGAACCAATCAAATCAAAATTAGAAACATTTGATGTACTTCATGATAGAGTTTTAAGAATTTTAAATTCAAACTTTGTTAAAATGACATTCCCTGTTTTCAATGCCTTATTTGATGCATCTACAAATTATTTTGAAGATAATAATGAATCTAAACTTAGAGAAGATATTGTTGATGGTCATATTATTGCAATAGATCTCAGTGAACCAATGGATCGTATTGTCGATAAAGATGAAGATTTGGATTATCTTGATGATTACAAACTAATGAATCCATATATCCTAAGGATAGCTAGAGAAAAAATTTCTAGTGGTGGGGATGAGGTTTTAAAACAATTTGAAAATGGATTTAAAGATGCCAGAGTTGGCCAATATTTAGATACAAAACTAAAAGAAAAACCAACTTCTATTACAGAAGAAGAAATGGATGAGAGCTACAAAAAATATCGTTCTGTAATGGGAACTGCTGGTCAAAATATGGCACTATCACGTGAGCCATTAGGAAAGATTTTTCATACTGGAATGGCAAAAGCTGCAGAATCTGTTGGATGTGGAAATGAAATTGAAGATTCTATTCGTGATAAAGCAATAAAAATTCCATCATGGCCTTTGTATTTTTCATTATCAAAAAATGATGTTAAAGAAGGACTTGAATTAACTATGAAAAAAAGTGCATCTTATCTCAGTGAAGCACGAAACGCTATTGAAAGTCTTCCAGATAATTTTTCACATACAAAATTCTTAGAATTCTTGTTTCTAACAGTAGAACACTATAACGACTTTTGGTATAAAAAATTACAACAAGAAAATATTTGGTCAGAATTATCATCCAATCTTCCAAAGTGATTAAATTGATGTGGTCGGAAAAATATCGCCCTCAACATATTCTTGATTTAGTAGGAAATGAAGAAGCCAGAAAATCATTTGTTGAATGGTTTGTAAAATGGAAAAAAGGTGTTAAACCGTTACTTCTTGTAGGACCACCTGGAATTGGAAAAACAACTTTAGCAAATCTATCTGCAAAACATTTTGGTTATGATTTAATCAGTCTTAATGCCAGTGATGTAAGGAATAAAGCAAATATTCAAGAAATTTTACAACCAGTTTTAGCAAATCAATCAGTTCTTGGACTTCCAATGATCTTCATTGATGAAGTTGATGGTGTACATGGTAGATCTGATTATGGTGGAGTTGAAGCGTTAATCAATATTTTAAAAGAATCAACAGTTCCAATAATTCTTGCAGCAAATAATGATTCAACTGACAAAATGAAAAAAATAAAAAAAGTTGTTAAAACAATTGAATTACGTCCACTTTCTCCTAGATTATTACGTTTGCATCTCAACAAAATCCTTGAAAAAGAAAATTCAGATATAAATCCTGGAAAATTAATAAAATTAATTATCGATTCTAATGGAGATATTAGATCTATGATAAATTCTGCACAAGCTTTAGTTACAGGATTTGAACCTCCTACTGAAAAATCATTTGAATCATTAGATATTGAAGAGGGAATTAATACATTTTACAAAGCACAAACAATTGAAGAAGCAAGGACTATTTTATATTCAATGCGAATAAATCCTAGAGATAAAATTAATGCATTTTATTCTAGCATAATTACAAGTAATTTATCATCAGCAGAGTTAGCAATATTTTTACCAATAATTTCTGAAGCTGATATACTTTATGGAAAAATTATGAAGACACAACAATGGAGATTGTTACGTTATTTAGATTCTATACTCTTAGGATTATATAAAAAAAATTCCAATATAAGATATTCTCAATATAATTTGTCATGGCCATTGCTTAACAGATTACGTTGGGACGGTTCAAAAATTAAAGCTATTACAATGTTATTAGCAAACAAAATGCATGTGTCTTCCAGTATTTTTGCAACACTTTATTTTCCATATATGCTCTTTTGTATAAAAAATAATTATTTTGAATTAGACATTGAAGAGACATTTAACGAATTGATAGAAAAGGAAATTGAATTGTTAAAATGAGTTGGCGAAAAATATCAATGAAATTTGATGGAACCTGTATTGTATGTAATGAAAAAATTAAAGTAAATGAGATTGGTTTGTGGGCTAAAGGATTGGGTGTGAAGCATGAAAAATGTGCTGAAATAAATGAACTTAATTGTATTATATGTGATGGACCTGCAGGCTGTGCTACGTGTGAATTTCAGGAAGATTGTAATCGATCATTAGTTTCTCAGATGTGTATTTGTAAAAAATGTGAGCAAAAACCATCTATTTTTGAAATATATCAAGAATCCATCAAAAAGAAATTCCCTAGACTAAACTTACCTTAAATTAATATATGATTGAACTGAGTTTATTCGCAGGGAATGCATTCAAATAAAATTAATGAGTTTCTAGAAAAAAAGAAATCCGCTACACAGGGGGGCGGTCAAGATCGAATTAAAGCTCAACATGATAAAGGCAAATTAACTGCAAGAGAAAGAATCAACCTTTTGCTTGATGAAGGTAGTTTTGTTGAAAT
>CAYVQV010000033.1:0-8862 GCA_964454035.1 uncultured Candidatus Nitrosopelagicus sp.
CTTGCAGGAAGTGCAATTCCAACCTCAAAAGAAGAAGTTGATTGGCTAAAAGAAGAAGGAGTAAAATCAATTGTAACAATTAGAGAAGAACCATTAGATGATGATTGGATTGATGACATTGAGTATCTCCATATTCATTCTAACGATATGGGAGTTCCAGAGTTTGATGATTTGATTTTTTCAGTTGATTTCATTCACCGACGACTTGAAAATAACGAGCCAGTAATGGTGCATTGTCTTGCTGGGCTTGGAAGAACCGGTACTATACTTGCTTGTTATCTAATCAAATATGAAAAAATGTCAGCTGATGATGCTATAACAAAAATTAGAAAAGAAAGATCAGGTTCAATACAATCATACTCTCAAGAAGAGATAATTTTTAGATTTGAAAAATTCATTAAAGAATAATCATTCTTTAACTTCAGATACTAGTTTTCCATCAACAATTTTTAGTTGAATTGTTTTATTTTCTTTGAAAACAAGTGTAATTCCACCATTTTCATCTGGATCTTTTACTTCCACCAGATCTTGCATTTTAATTGAATCAAATTTTCCCATCTATTATCACTCCGGAATCGAAACAGTTTCAATTTTTCCGTCAACTACTTTAACAAACAAGAATCTATTATCTTTAAAAATAACTGTCAATCCGCCCTCTTTATCTGGTTCTTCTATTTCTAGTACTGGTTGACCCAATAATCCATCATATTTTGCCATACAATCAATCTCATACTTTTACTAATTAATAGTTATTTCAATTTCTTCAGCTTGTGATTTAGATTCACCTTTTTCAACAAATTCATGTGTTTGCCACGAAACAAAGGCTTCTGCACCAATTTTGTGTTTTCCTTGACCTAATTCTGATGCTTTAAAATGAAACTCTTCATTAAAATCAAATAATTCTTGTCTTACCTCTTCTTCAGTTAATCTGATAAAAGGTTCAAAATTCTTTGCAACCTGTACCCAGATTCTTTTTTCTTTCATAGGATTGACAAGTTTTGGATTTCTTGTCCAAAAAATTGAAGCTTTTCTATAGGTATCAATATTTTTACCAATATCCTGTTTCCTAAATCCTCCCTTTTGCAGTTTTATTCCATATTTTAACTTGAAAGTATTATCATTTCTTTCGTATGCTTCTGTCCAATTTTTTTCAGTAAATGATTCGCGCAAATTACCCTTTATAGAAAATGTAACATTTATTGTAATATTATCATCAGAGGAAAATTCTTCCTTTGTTTTTTCTATCTTTATGTCTGAAATACTAGTTTCTGTCATATACTTAACATTGATTTATATCCGCAATAAGTTCTTTTTTGATTAAATGAACGTACAATTAATTGATTCAAATTCAAACGAAGTTTCTATATCCATTAAAGATGGTGATATAGCAACTCTCTATATTATTCAACATGAATTATTAAAAGACAAAAAAACTGATTTTGCAGGAGTCATAAATAAACATCCATTAACAAATGAGATTTGGATGCGAGTTAATTCAAAAAGCAATCCATTAGGACAAATTTCCTCTGCAGTTGATTCTGCAATAAAAACATCTAATGATCTAAAAAAACTCATTACTTCTAATTTGAAGTGAAATAATAGATGAAATTCTGCCCTAATTGTGATATTAGGTTAAAAAAAACCACAGGTAGTAATGTATTATCCTGTACAAAATGTGATTATACTGAAGGTGGGAAATCCATATCTAAAAAACATCTTGATTCAGAAGAACCACAATCTGATTTTATGGTATTAGATGAGAATGAAGGTAAAGATGTTTTACCTACAATTGAAATTGATTGCGAAAAATGTGAAAACAAAGAAGCTGTTTGGTGGATGTTACAAACTAGAAGTGCAGATGAACCAACAACACAATTTTTTCGTTGTACTAAATGCAGTCATACCTGGCGCAATTACGCATAAGGTTTAACTTTGGTATTTGTAACATGTGATTAAATGGTTTTTTCAGCAAAGACAAGTGGTTCAGAAGAATGGAAGGCAATAATTTCTGCAGTCTCAACACTTGTTGAAGAGGCAACTTTTGAAGCAACTGTTGAAGGAATCTCATTTAGAGGAATGGATCCATCTCATGTTGCATTAATTGATATAAGTTGGCCAAATTCTGCTTTTGAAAAATATGAATGTGATAGTGACATAAAATTTGGTGTAAGAATTGATGAATTTTCCAAACTCATAAAACGTGCTGATAAAAGCAGCACAATTGAAATAAACATTTCTGAAGATAATATGTTGTTAGTAACAATTGGGAAAAATAAAAAATATAAAATGCGTTTAATTGAAAGTTCTGCATCTGATACACCACTACCAAAAATTCCATATGACTGTAAAATTTCACTACCATCATCTACTTTTGATAAGATTCTTGGTGATGTTCAAGTAGTCTCCGATTATCTAATAATCTCATCTTCTGAAACTATGGCAGAATTTTCTGGTAAAGGAGATTCTGGCGAGGTGAAGATTAACTTGGAAAAAGCAAAAGATGAATTGACAGAATTAGAAATAACTCAAAATGGACATGGGCAATATAGTCTTGAATACTTGAATCCAATTGTTAAAGCAGTTGGTGCAAGTGTGGAATCAGTTACATGTGAATTTTCCACAGAGAAACCACTTCGTGTTGAATTTAAAGTTGCAAATATAGGAAGAATTCATTTTTACTTGGCACCTCGTGTTGAAAGTTAAAGAATTTTAAGATCAAAAAGAAAGGTGAAATTGATTTGAAATTAGTATTAAAATTTGGAGGAACGTCATTATCTTCAGTAAAAGATATCCAGAATGTAGCAAAAACTGTTGGAGATCTTTCTAATGATAATAAAATAGTGGTCGTTTGTTCCGCCGTTGATGGCACAACAGACGAATTAATCCAAATCTCTGAATATATAAAAAAACAAAATAAAAAAGATGCAAATAGAATTCTTGCTAGAATTTCTCAAAAACACAAACAATTTACAACGCATCTTGTTACTGATCCAAAAATTCAAAAAAGTTTATTGAATAAAATGAAATCCGATCTTTCTGAATTAGAAGAATTAATTCATGGACTTTTATTATTAGGTGAAGTAACAGCACGCTCATTTGATTATTTGATTTCATTTGGGGAAAAACTTTCAATAAATTTGGTATCATTTAGTTTACAACAGATCAC
This sequence comes from uncultured Candidatus Nitrosopelagicus sp., assembly GCA_964454035.1. GTDB lineage: Archaea > Thermoproteota > Nitrososphaeria > Nitrososphaerales > Nitrosopumilaceae > Nitrosopelagicus. The sequence continues at coordinate 3,167 of CAYVQV010000033.1, forward strand.
TAAAAAATCAATTCCTCTTTCTGGTAAACAGGCAGGAATTGTAACTGATTCAAATTTTGGTGAATCTAGACCATTAATGGATACAACTAGAATTCGTTTATCAAAAACAATTCAAGATCTGTTTAATAAGAAAACAATACCTGTTGTAGGCGGATTTGCAGGAGCTGATCAACATGGAAATACAACAACATTTGGTCGTGGTGGTTCAGATTATACTGCTACAATTATTGCATCTTGTATAGACGCAGATGAAATTTGGTTAATGAGTGATGTTGATGGTCTTATGACAGCTGATCCTAAATTAGTAAAAGATGCAAAACTCCTCAAAGAAGTTTCTTATGCAGAAGCAATAGAAATGGCTCAATTTGGTGCAAAACAAATTCATCCACGAACTTTTGAACCAATCGTTTCTAAAAAAATTCCTATGCGTATAAGAAATACTTTCAATTTGAAAAATCTAGGTACAGTAGTAACTGCATCACCTTCTACAAAAACTAAAAAAACTGTTAAATGTACATCTGCAATTCGAAATATTGGATTAATAGATCTTACTGGTGGAATATTATTTGCTGCACCTGGTACAGCAGCTAAAATTTTTACGTTGTTGGCAGACATTAATGTTAATGTGATGATGGTCTCATCAAATCCATCTGAATCAAGTATATCAATAATTGTTAAAAAATCAGATCTTGATAGAGCAGTTAATGCACTTGAGATGAGTTTACTAGGAAAAACTATCAAAAAAATTAACACTACACCTAACGTATCAATTATTGCAGTTATTGGTTCAGGCATGAGTGGCACTGTCGGTGTAGCCTCCAAAGTATTCTCTGCTGTACAAAGAAGAAATGTAAATGTGATAATGATTGCCCAAGGTTCTTCAGAACTTAATTTGGCATTTGTTGTTAAAGATAATGATTGTAAATCTGTAATACAAGCACTTCATGAAGAATTCAATCTAGCGAATATTAATTAATCAAGACAAGGGATAAATTATTCATTTTTTCTTGTATTACATTGTCTGGTAAATTATACATTGTCGGTGTAGGTCCTGGTCACCACGATCATATGACATTTCGTGCAAAACAAGTAATTGAAGAAAGTGATACAATAGTTGGCTATGAAACTTATGTTAATCTAGTTCAGGATTTTATTGATGGAAAAGATGTTTATCGTTATGCAATGACGCAGGAAGTTGAACGTGCTCATCAATGTATAGATTTAGCTAAAGAAGGAAAAATTGTATCACTTGTATCAAGTGGTGATCCTGGAATTTATGGTATGGCTGGATTAATTTTTGAAGTATTAGCTGAATCTGGATGGGATCCAAAAAGTGGTTTACATGTTGAATTGATTCCTGGCGTATCTGCATTAAATTCATGTGCAAGTATTATTGGTTCACCTTTAATGACTGATTTTGCAGTTTGTAGCATGAGTGATTTACTAGTTCCATGGGAAATTATAGTAAAGCGAGTAGAGGCTGCAGCTCAAGGGGATTTTGTAATTGTTATTTACAATCCTTCTAGTAAAAAGAGAATTCATCAGTTACAAGACACACGAAAAATTTTATTAAAATATAGAAAACCATCTACTCCTGTTGCAATTATTAAAGGTGCATACAGAGAATCTGAAACAGTAGTAATGACAGATTTAGAACATATGGAAAATTATGCAGACAAACTTGGAATGATTAGTACTGTAATAATTGGAAACTCATCAACATATAATTTCAAAGATTTGATGATTAATCCACGTGGATATAAATCAAAATATAATTTAGAAGAATCAGATATTAAAAATTAATTACTATTTTTAATTAACTCATACAATTCATTACTTAATGAAATATTGTCTCTAATTGGGGCAAGTATGTTTACCATGTATTCTCCAACTGTATTTTTTAAATCACCTGGATGTAATTTCTTTTGACCAAAATCAGATTCTAATTCTTCAAAGGAATTGTATGTAACATTCCCTCCAAATTTTTCAGGTCTCTCAATAGATATTGAGTTATGTTCATGAAAAACTATCTGTCTTGCAAGTTCTAGTATGGGATTATTTTCTATTACACCTTCTTCACACCATCCTTTACTAATTTTCTTTTTAATCACATCATCTGAATTGTGAATAAAAATTCCTGAATTAGGATCAGATTTGCTCATCTTTCCAGGTTCAGACACTACATCATTTTTTGGTTGTGTTAATCCAGGCAACAAAGAATGATGAACTGCAAGTGGCACTTTCCATTTCATTTTTGGAAAAATCTCTCTAACTAGCATGTGGATCTTTCGTTGATCCATTCCTGCATGAACAATATCCAAATCTAGTGAATGAATATCAGCAGCCTGCATTGGTGGATAAAGTAATTTTGCAAGATCAATTTTTTCCTCACTTTCTGATCTTCCCATAATGGTTAATGTACGCATAGTTCTTGCAAGTGACATATGTTTTGTGAATTTTACTAATTCGGACCAATATTCTTTTTTTGAATCATACAATTCAGTGCCCATTACAATGTTTACACCCGGACATACTAATCGAAATGCATCTGCATAATATTTTGAAACTTTGGAAATTGTCTCAAAATTTCCTCCTAGTTTATCGTTAATCAAAGTGTGCCAATCTGCAAGAAATACAGTACAATCTATTCCGGCTTTAATGAAATCATTAATCTTGAATCCTGTACTAATCAGACTTCCAAGATGTAAAAATCCAGAGATCTCTAATCCAATGTAATGTTTTGGTTTTGAATTTGTATTTAATAATTCAATTAATTCTGCTTCATCTTTTACTATCTCTTTTGTAGGAGGTCTTTTGATTAATTCTACTTTTTCAGTTACATCCAATTCGTTATGATTTTATTCTGTAAACCTATAAAGTTTCAGAATAAACAATTGTATGACCTATGATCTTTACATAATGGCAATAGTAGTATCTGGAATAACTGCATTTCTTGTTGTCAGAAAGATTAAAGAAAATTAATCCTGCTCTATTTCATCCATAGACTTTCGTGGCCTTGTACTAAGATAAAATGCATGTGCGCTAATGATTGTTCCTGTCAACCAAATTTTTGTTGCAAAAATCAAATTCCATGGTCTATCTGGGTCAGGATAATAAATTGCTAGTTTATCTATATCAGGAGTTGTTCCAGTGAGAACCATTTGTGATGTAACTTCTGCACCTAGAATAGTAAAACTCCAAAACAATTCGTAAATGCAGATTATTGCGAATCCTAAGAGCATTAATTGTAGTAATGACATTCTATAGGATTGTAATCCGACAGTTCTTTTCCATCCAATTCTTGAACAACAATACCAACCAATTATACAAGAAAAGAATAACCATGTAGAAAGATTTGCAAAATTCTCAAATGGAATTTTTGTTTGAACTAAAACTTCACCCATTATGTAAAAACCAGTTTCTTGCCATTCTGTAATCATTGAGTAAATGCTAAAGGCAGTTATTGATGCCATCATTATACCACAAACGTAGAAAATATACAGAAAAATTTTGTATTGTTTGTCTTTTTCTTGTAAATGTCTAATTTTCATTTCTAACTGCTTCCAAATTTTCTTATATTAATTATTATCTTACTTTTTTTCAATAACCACTATTCTGTCGTTCTCTATTGATCTGATTTTTTCTTTCATATTCTTTTAGAATATCATCTGGAGATAAATTTAGTTCCAAAGAAGCTTGTATCACAAAATGCCAGATATCAATTAATTCTTCTTTGGCTTCTGCTTCATTAAAAGCAGTTGGTGTTTTCCACCATTTCCAATTTGTTGTTCTTTGTAGTTCTACTGCTTCATGTATTATTGCAGTACATAATGCAGAAATTTTTCCTTCTGCATCTTTTGGATATCTATCAAGATTCATCATATTTTCTAATCCTTTTTGCAAAGAGAAAATTGATTCTAATTTGTCTTCCATAACTTTTTGTAAAATTTGTTATCTATAACTCTTCAAAATTTTACCATTTTTTCATATTGTTGATGTCTTTTTGTTATGTCTGAACGTTTTACAGTGGTTAATGCATCTATTCCATACTTTTCAACAGCAAAAGAGCCCATTACATTTCCATATATTACTGAATTTTTTATTTCAGAAAAATTTGTTTTCTTTTTTGATGCTAGATAACCTATCATAGCACCTGCAAATGAATCTCCAGCACCTGTAGGATCTAATATTGATTCTAAAGAAAATCCAACTGATGGAAAAATTATGTCTTCATGGAATAGCAATGATCCGTGTTCACCTTTTTTAATTACAATATATTTTGCACCCCAATCCATCATTTTTTTAGCACATTTGATTAGATTTTCTTCTTTTGTTAGAAGTTTTGCTTCCTCATCATTGATTACTACTGCGTCAACTGATTTGATCATTTTGATAACAGCATTTCTTTTTGTTGCGATCCAAAATTCTATCGTATCACACATTGAAAATTTTACATCATCAAATTCTTTGATTATTTTTGCATTTTGTTCTGGATCATTATTTGCAAGATATACAAAGTCTGATTTTTTGTATTCATCTGGTACATTTGGTTTAAAATCAGCTAAAACATTAAGTTCAGTTTTTAGTGTTTTTCTGACACTCAGAGTTTTATCATAACTTCCGTCATATCTGAAAGTTTTACCATCTAAAACTGACAGACCTTTAAGATCTAGATGTTTTTTTAGTATGTTATGATATTTTTTTGGAAAATCATTACCAACAACAGCGATTAATCCTGGTTTTACAAAAAAACTTGCAGAAATTGCTGCAAAAGTTGCAGCACCACCCAAGACATCTTTTAGAACTTTTTTCGGAGTTCTGATGGTATCTAGGGCAGTTGAACCAAAGACAGTTAACATATTTTTTGATCAAATTTTACGTATAAATCCCTTATCTAATTTTTGATCGATGTATTATTTGTGTAAAAGATTTGATGTATTTTTGAAGCTACTTAGAGCTAGCAAAATAAATCAATTAAATAAAAATAATTTCTATGGCAAAGATAAGAGTCAAACAAGGCAATAATGAGATTGAAATCGATTCTAGAGATTTTTATGTCGATAATAATACTGCTGAAGAAGTAATTGAGACACTAAAACAATTACTTAATGATAAACCAGGCAATAACGTCATAAATTCTCTTGATGATGCTGAATTTCATGAGCCTGAATTTTCTCAGCCAGTAAATGTAACAATTGCTGATATCAAAAATAAATTAAAAATTCTTGCAAAAAATTCATTTTTTGATCAACCAAGAACTGTTGGAGAAGCAGTTAGTCAACTATCAGAATATGGATGGAGTGCAAGTCCATTAGATGTTTCAGTTGCACTTACAAAACTAGCATTTAACAAAGAATTTTTAAAAAACACACAAGAAGATAGAAATTATTACTTTTCAAAAGAAGCATTACTAACTAACTAAATTATAATATAATTTTTGTTTGTGTATACACAAGTTTACAATAATGTATGTATAGTTTAGTGGATATGTTACTGTATGGCTAAAAAGAAAGATGAAATTCCAAAAGAAATTGATGAGCATTTTAAATTATTTGGTAAACAGCCTTGGGAAGTAGAGTATGGTGAAAAGTGTCCTGTATGTAATATTCGAATTGATGAATATGGCTTTTGTTCTTGTGGTTCTGGGGCTGACTAAACTACTTTCTTCTGTTCTTGATTGCAATTATTACAACTGC
>CAYVQV010000034.1:0-8851 GCA_964454035.1 uncultured Candidatus Nitrosopelagicus sp.
TACACCATTTGATGCAAATGTATTAGCATATAATGGCAAAAAAGATGAAAAATTTCTTAATAAGCAATATAACATCTATGGTTCTTTTAATGGAAAAGAAGAACAGAATGTCACTATAATGCACATTGATGTTGATGATCTAACATCAAAACGTAAAACATTATCTCCTTATGAAACATCATCATTAATGTTTAAATTATATTCAAAGATGTCTGATTTCTTCTTAGAAAAAAAATCTTTGGCATTTTTTATGGGTGGAGATAATTTTATGGTGATATCTAATTCAGATCATAAAATTAATGCACAAGAATTCATTGATAAAATAAAAACTGATATGAATTTACTTTTGAATTGTGGTATTGGAATTAGTACGACAGGTAGGGGCGCAGCTAAACTTGCTACAAAATCACTTGATACAATTAGAGAAATTCGAGATTCAGGAAAAGAAAAACCCGAAGTTTACGAATTAGAATGATCTTAAAAAATATTAGCATACTTTATGGTAATGAATTAAAATTACTTGAATCTGTTACTATTAAGATATCAGATAATAAATTTAAAAAAATAAATTCAAAAATAACACAAAAAAATCAGAAGGCAATTGATTGTAAAGGTCTGCTTCTAATACCTGGTTTTATTAATGCACATACACATATTGGAGATTCAGTAGCCAAAGATTTATCACTAAATTTGGATGTTGATTCAAAAATTCATCCAATGATTGGTCTTAAACAAAAAATTCTACGAGAAACTCCAGATAAAGAATTGATCAAATTTATGCGTAAATCTGCACAATCAATGATTAAAAAAGGAATTACTACGTTTATTGATTTCAGAGAGGGTGGATTAGATGGAATAAACCTGTTAAAAAGAGCAGTAAGAACTCTTCCAATCAATGCAGTTATTCTTGGTAGAATAGAATACTATCATACCAAAAATCAAATAAAACAAAACAATGTCATGCCAGATATTTTTAAAATAAAATTAAAATCATTATTGAAAAATTGTGATGGAGTTGGTATTAGTGGAACAAATGAAAATAGTGATAATAATTTAATTCAATATTCAAAGATCAAAAAAATTGTAGGTATTCATGCATCTGAAACCTTGAATAGTTGTTCAGTATCAAAAAAATTAACTCAAAAAACTGAACCTAAACGTGCTCTTTTATCATGTCCAACATTTCTGGTTCACATGACACATGCAACAAAAAATGATTTATCTATTGCTTCACGAGAAACACGAGGAATAGTTATTTGCCCGCGCGCTAATGCATCCCTTGCAGAAGGTGTACCTGATATTGCATTAATGCTCAAGATGAAATGTAATCTTGCTATTGGTACAGATAATGTTATGATAAATTCTCCAGATATGTTTAGAGAAATGGATTATTTATGGAAAGTAACAATGGGAATTAACAAAAAAAGAATTGATCCAAAAGAAGTTCTTAAAATGGCAACTGTAAATGGTTCAAAAATTCTTAATAAAAAAATTGGTTGTATAAAAGAAGGATATATTGCAGATTGCATATTTATTGATAAGAAATCAATTGATTTGGAACCATTGCATAATGTACATGCATCAATTGTACATAGAGCATCAGAAAAATCAATCAAAGCAGTAATGATTGGAGGTAAAATTGTTCATGGAAAGATCTAGGCCATATGTAATTCTAAGTGCTGCCATGACACTAGATGGTAAAATTGAAACAAAAATGAGTAAACTAAAACTATCTTCAAAAAAGGACACTGTTCGTGTTCATAAATTAAGAGCAAAAGTAGACGCAATTTTAATTGGAAAAAATACACTTGAAATCGATAATCCTACATTGAGTGTTCGTCATACTGTTGGAAAAAATCCAACTCGTATAATCCTCGATTCACATGGAACAATAAAATCATCTTCAAAGATTTTACAGACTTGTGATAAAATACAAACAATTATTGTAACTACAAATTTAATATCTGCAGCAAATCTATCTAGACTGAGAAAATTCCCTATACAGATTATAACATGTGGTAATTCCTCTGTAAGTATTTCAAAACTTTTAAAAATTTTACATAATAAAGGAATAAAGAAAATTATAGTTGAAGGTGGAGGAACAATAAATTGGAGTTTTTTAAAGCATGGTTTTGTTGATGAATTAATCATCACTATAGCACCATACATACTAGGTGGAAGCAATTCAAAAACCCTAGTTGAAGGGGATGGATTCAAAAATTTAGTATCTGCAACAAAATTAAAACTTAAAAAAATCCAAAAAATTAATAATGAATTAATTGTTTTCTATAAAACTTAATTTCTTATATCCTGTTTAAGATGATCAATTTTTTTAGAGAAATATTTTTTTGCTTTATCATTTGCTTTTAGATTTAGAACTGCACCACATGATGGACATTTAAAAAATAGATCTAATGCATCTTCAAATGTGACTCTATTACAGTCATGGTTTCCACAATGATAAAATTCAGAAGAATTTTCATAGTCAAGCCTTTGTTGTATTCTTTCTAAGATTTTCTTTTTCTGATTTTCAATAAAATTTTCTACTTCATCACGTCTTGAACGCCATCTATAGACAAACCAACCTTTTCTTTCATCTTTGACTCGTATTCCAGTAATTAACCCCTTTCCAAATAGATCATACAGAACTTTTCTAACCATGTTAATCCTAAGTCCAGTTGAACTTGCTATTTCTTCATCAGTTGCATCTTCTGATTTAAGTAAGGATCTAGATACTTTGAGATATTCATCCCCACCTATCATATGTGAAATTTTTACAAAAGGATCTTCGTATTTATCTACCATATCCCATCTCTATTTTTTGCCATTATTAATCCATTTTTTTATTTTGTATGACATTTTTGCCATTTTCACTAGGAATTATCACTCTTTTTGAATCATCAAATTTTTTTTCAAATTGTATACCGTTTTGAATACGATCTAAGAGTATTGCTAGAGCACTAATCTCTGAGTGTGGTTGATTACCAATAGAAACGTTGTAGTCTGATTTGTCGTAAATATATCTTGGAACCTTTTCAGCCCCAACTACTATCAAAACATCTTCTTCTTTTTGAATATTTTCTTGAATTTTGTTTATATTTTGGCCATACATGGTAAGATGAATTATTTTTGAAGTATTTTTTTTTGAGATTATAACGTCTTTCCAGTTTGTTATAAAATCAATTTCAAATTTTCCTCCCCAGGTAGTATTGATTTTATTTATCGTGTCTTTAATTTCTGGATTTATCTCAGTCATGTAAATTTTTGATGCACCAAATGCTCTTGCAACTAATGCAACATGAGTAGTTACACGATCATCTCTTACGATTCTTTGACCTATTCTTAATACTTCTATTTTCATTACATCATCTCTGAGTTTTGATTTATAATTCTATCATCATCAATACTTTTTTTAATAATTTCTTTTAATTGAGAAAAATTCTTACCTGTTTTTGCAGATATTGCAATCCATTTTCTATCATTATCCAATTTTAATTCTTTTATCTTTTTAGATATATCGTCATCATCTAAATTTTCTGCTTTATTTAAAACAAAAATAATTTTTTCTTTTTCTACTCCTAATTCAATTAATGTTCTAATACAGCTTGAAAATTTTAGTTTAAGCAAACTGAAATTATCTGTAGAATCAATTACTACTAGAACAAGATCAGTAAATGTTAATTCTTCTAAAGTTGATCTAAATGCTTCAATTAAGTATGCAGGAAGCTTGCTGATAAAACCTACAGTATCAGAAATTAAAAGCCAATCTTTCTCAATTTTAAATTTTCTTGTGGTTGTTGTTAATGTTGTGAATAACTTTGGACTTTTTTCTCTTTGTTCACCTGTTAGTGCATTAAATAGAGTTGTTTTTCCAGCTGATGTATAGCCAGCCAACGAAATTGTTTTAAATCCAATTCTTTTACGTGATTGTCTATGTAGTTCGCGTTGTTTTCCAGATTTTTTTAATTTGTTTCTAACATTGTTCATTCTATGTTTGATATCATTATAGTAAACATCCACTTCGAATTTTCCTATTCCCATAAAACCGGGTTGCTCACCCATTCTTGTCAACCTTACTTTTTCTTTTGCTCTTGACATTTCATAACGAAGTTGAGCCAATTTAACCTGCAACTGAGATTCTGTACTTTGTGCTCTGCTCTCAAAAATCTCCAAAATTAACGATTCTCTATCTAAAACTGCAATTTTTAATTCTGAAGCCAAATTATAATTTTGGCTAGGTTTTAGAATTTCATCAAATACTATCACTTTTGGTTTCGAGCGTTTAATTTTCTCCTTTAAATCATCTAATTGTGCTTCACTTATTCCAAATCTTCTATGATGAAGAAATTTCTGTTTTATAATATGAACAACTTCGTATTGCGCGCTTTCGCATAGACCTTTAGCCTCATTTACAGAATCAGGCTCAAGATATGTGATTAAAATACACGAGTTCAAGTATTAAATCTCATTTACTTCTTTTTAATCATTTTTTCGATATTTGTGTTAAGAACAATTTCACCAATATCACTTCCATATTCAGCAATTCTTCTCAAATTTTCAATAATTTTTCTAACTCTGTAAACTTCTTGTTGATTTTTACTTAACTTCATTGTATCTAGAACTTTTTTCTCGTATTTTGCCACTTTTCCTGCACGAATTATTGTTTCTTCAGCTTCTGCAGTATCTTTTTTGAACATAGCCAGACAAGAATTATCAATTAATTCTAATGTAAAATTGCTCATTTCTACAAGTTTATCATATGTTTTAGCATTAACTGGTTTTTTAAATTCAATTACATCTTTTGCAATTCTTTCTGCATGATCTGCAAGTCTTTCAATATTTTTTACTATTACTCTGTAACCTAGACAATCTCTAGCATTTGAAAATCCCATTTCTTCTAACATATGCTCATTTTCAATAGCAATTGTAAGCTGACGAATTATGTAAAATCCAAATCTATCTACATCATCATCACTTTTGATTACTTGTTCAGCAAGTTCAACATTTCCTTCTTTTACCGCTATCAAAACATCTTCTTGCATTGACTTTGCAAGATGTAACATTCGTTTGAATGCACCATCAACTGATAATCCAACTAGATTAATTAAGATTTGAATAGTTATTCCTTCTGTAGAATCTGATGTTATCTCAGCTCCCATCAGAACATTTTTTACAGCATTTCGAATTGAACTTCTTTGAGCTGGATTAATTCTATCAGTTTTTGGTTTTATATGAATAGTTTGATAGTGAAGAAAATAAAGTGCAATTAATTTTCTAAGAATTGCTGATTCATCATCATTACTTGAAACCGTTATTATTGCTTCTTCCTGATTTTTATTATTTGAAATGTTTAATGGTTTTATTTCTAAAACTGAGCTACCTTGCCTTGAAACATTAACTTGGTCCCCTTGTTTCAATCCTTGATCTATAATCCATCCTTTTGGAAGAGAAACGATATAAGATGATTTTCCAGTGAATTGAATTTTTCTCAACTGATCATGCTCGTTCATGTATAAGCTGGATTACTATATAGTAAATATAAATTACATGGTATTTTTTACATTTTCTATATAGAGAACATATTCTAGAACAAAACTTGAAATAAAATTAGAATAATTTAGACTAATATTTGCTTGATATTTCTGAAATTCATGGATCAAAATCTAAAATTAAAACAAACAATAGATGCATTGTTTGGTACAGGTGTTTCTCGACTTCTACCAAAAGATTTTGAGTTAAAAATTTCAAGGAAAACTGGAAAAATACGTTCAGTTCACGACAAAGAAAAACTCTTACTCACTAGTAGAACTGATGGTGGATTAGCATTGACTTTGCATTGTGCAAAGCTCTTCGTTAAAAGTAAAAGTTTCCTTGAAAACTGTCTTCAAATAGATAAGGAATCAAAAGAATTTGTTGCAAAAGGAAAATCTGTTTTCTGCAATCATGTAGTTTCATGTGGAAAAAATATCAAAATTGGCTCAGACGTCCCAGTTTTATATAAAACCCAAGTTATTGCAGTTGGCAAATCTATTCTTTCTAGTAAAATGATAATGAGCCAAAATAGAGGCGTTGCAGTAAAGATCAGATAGTTTAAAAAGTCACCCAAAGAAAATCCATTTCATGATGGGTGGACGTGGCGGAAATCGCCAGATGCGAAGAATGATGGATAAAATGGGTCTAGATATGGAAGAAATCCCAAATGTTCAAGAAGTTATAATTAAAACTGATAAAAAAGAGATCATAATTGCAAAACCTGCAGTTACAGAAATGAAGGCAAAAGATAATTCAATTTTTCAAGTAGTAGCTGAGAGTTTTGAAGAAAAAGAATTGGAGGTTCAGATATTCAGTGATGAAGACATTTCACTTGTTTGCCAACAAGCAAATGTAGATGAAGAAAAGGCCAAAAATGCTCTTGCAGAGGCAGAAGGCGATCTAGCCAGAGCAATTTTATTATTAACTACAAATTGAATGGTTTAATTATTGGAAAAGGTGATTTGAAGTAAATGAGTCAGACTGGAACACGTGTAGATGGAATTATCAAAGCATTATCAGGCTTAGAATCTGATATTGATTCGTTAAATCTAAAATTGGATGATATGAAAAAACAACTAAACTCAAAAACTCAAAAAGAAATTGAAAGTTTGATGGAAAAAACCAAAGAAATTGCCACAAAAGAGGCTGAAAGTATTATCTCAGAATCAAAATCTAATGCAGAAGCAGAATCCCAAAAAATTCACCAAAAGGGAGAAGAAACATTTACTGAAATCAAAAAAAATATAGATACAAATTTTAATTCTGCAGTTGATGATGTTGTTTCCTCAGTTTTAAAGCCATAAATTTAATTTAGAATATCTATCATAATCAGAAATAATATCCTAGAATTATATCATTTTTGTGCCTAAATTGACAAATAAAATGATATTTTTTACCATAACATGTAAATTTCTAGCAAGCATATGTAGATTATCACTCATCTACAAAATGCCAAAATTGGAATTGCAACAGAATGTGGTAAACCATATTTTAGATTTTCAAAAATTTTAAAAACATTAGGCATTAATTATGATTCCATACTTCCATGTCAGATTCAAAATTATAATGGTGATTTGATTTTTACAACAGAAAATGAGGTTCCAAAAAATGTATCAATTCCTGTGCTTTTTGATGAAATTTCAACCAAAAAACCTGCTGTGATAAAAGGTCTAATTATTCAGAAACTTGATTCTGGTTTAACTGAAGATACATTAGTTTTAGGAATTGATCCAGGAAAAAGAATTGGTTTATCAGCATATTATCTAGGAACTCAAATTACTAGTTCATTTTTTATGTCAATTGATAATCTAATTGATGATTTAGTATCTATTTTGGCTGGATTAAAAGCTCAGAAAAAGATTATAAAAATCGGTAATGGTGACATGAAAATTGCAAGAAAAATTGTTGAATTGTTAAATCTTAGATTTTGTTCAAGTTTTGAAATTGAATTTGTTGATGAACGTAACACTAGTTTAAAAATTAAAAATTATAATCAGAGAGGTAAACGTGATATGCTTTCAGCTCAATTCATAACACAACGTAGTGGTTACTGGCGTTCTGTTCTTCCATTGTCATTAACTGGATAATTTTATTGGAATTTCACTAAGTCGAAAAAACATACATATTTATACATCATTTCTTGTTTTTTTTGAAAATGATCTGTTTTTAAATATAAATGAATCAAAATATTACAAGAAATAATGATTTTTTTGTAATAATTTGCTTGATCTATTTTAAATAGTTATAATTTCTATATAATATTGAAGAAAAATGACATGTAAAGGAATTTGCACAAGATACAAAGCACAAAAACCAGTAGGAACTGGACGATATGCATCTGGTCAGAGACGATGCCAAATCTGTGAAATTTTCATAAAATGGGAAGGACTTTGGTGCCCATGTTGTGGCTACCGATTAAGGACAAAACCACGAAATTTGAAATACAAGGCTAAACTCAGAGCACGAGTAGAAGCTGACGCAGCTGCATCCATGAAACCACAAACTATCAAAGTTCCAGCAGTGGCAGCAGATGCAACATCATCTGATTTTGTCGAAGTAACATTACAGGCTGCTGTTAGTGAAGGATGGACAAAAACAAAGACCGTAGCAGAACTAAGAAAATCAGAAGGCATGACTATCAAAAAGGCAAAAGAATTGGTAAAGGAAGCATTTCTAGCCAAATCTGAACCGATAGCAATAAAGGCATAATCGCTAAAATCTATCTGTTGTCACAAGCAGGATTTTCAAAGGAAGTTATTGATGTAAATGAACGAAAGTTCGTAGTGGAGATACTACACTTTGATAACGGAAGTTTTGTTTCACTCTATGAGGGTTTAAAAAAAATAGGTGCAATGATTGTTTCAATTAATTCAGGTCCAATGCCAATTACAACAACTGTAATTCCAGCAAAATCCGAGTCTCTATTTTTGAAATTGGTAGCAGAAAAAATTGCATCAAACACAAAAGGAGTTTGCATTGCCACAGCATCCTTTGAAAGAGAGCTTGATAGTGAATCAACAAAACAAATAATGAGCAAGATTATGGAGATAACAGATTATGAGCAAAGATCTTAGAGAATTTCTCACACAAGTGAAAAAATCAAAAGAACTAGCCACTATCAAGAAAAAAGTATCTATCAAATATGAAATTGCTGCATTAACTGCCCACTCTGACGGTGGAAAGGCATTACTTTTTGAAAATATCAAGGAAAGCAAGTTTCGTCTGGTAAGTAATCTTGTTGGAACCAGATCAAGATTTTCATTAGCAGTTGGTGCCAAAAAAAATATTCATGAGCCAATAATTAAGGCAATAAAAAATG
>CAYVQV010000035.1:0-8687 GCA_964454035.1 uncultured Candidatus Nitrosopelagicus sp.
GGTGTTGGTTCCGTGGATGTTATATCTGTAAGATCTTCATGCTCATCAAATACATTTTTTAGAAATATTTTTTTGTCAAATGAAATAATATCATCATATTCTTGACCTATTCCAACATAGATTACAGGTGTTGAAGTTACTTTAACAATTGATAATGCTGCACCACCACGTGCATCTGCATCATTTTTAGTTAAAACAGAAGCATCCAACTTTACATGACTGTGAAATTCTCTTGCCTGATTTACAGTATCGTTGCCAGCAAGTGAATCACCCACAAAAATTTTAAAATCTGGTTGGACAACTTTAGTAATTTTTTCTATTTGTTCCATTAGATTTGCACTGGTCTGCATTCTACCAGCTGTATCAACTAAAACACAATCAATTTTATGTGATTTTGCATATAACACTGCATCTTTAGCTACTGCTGCTGGATCTGAACCATAATTCTGTGCAATAATTTTGAGATTTAATCTATTTGCATGTTCACGTAGTTGTTCAATAGCACCAGCACGATAAGTATCAGAAGCTGCTATAACAAGTGAAAATTTGGAATTTTTAAGCATATTAGCTATTTTAGCAAGAGTAGTAGTTTTACCTGTTCCATTTATCCCAACAAATACAATAATGTAGGGTTCGCCAGATTCTTTCTTTAATTTTATATTTTTAATTAAATCAACATTACCTGCATCATCAAATGTTTCATCAATATATTGAATTAAACTTTTTTTGACAAAACTTCCAATAGTCTTCTTTTCAACTTTGGTCCCAATTAATTTTTCTTTAAGAGAATTCTTTATGGAATCAATCACCTCTATTGCAACATCTGATTCTAAAAGATTAATTTCTAGTTCAAATAAAACAGATTCAATATCTTTTTCATTTAGTTCTTTTTCACTAAACCCTTTTGAAACATCAGAAAATGCTTTTTTTAGATTATCAAACATTGTTTATTTTTTAGGCATTTGTGATTTCTGCATAATATTTTGCATCTGTTGTTTTCCAATTTCCAAATTATCAGCAACTTGTTTTCTTTGTGAACTGACATTCTGTAATGCAATTTCTAATTCTTTTAATCTAGATTCAAGCCAATTTATAGCAGAATTTTGATCTTTTTCAACTGCCACACCAGAACCAACATCTATGATAATTTTTTCCTTTGATTGAATTTTTGATTTTATATAGACACCCATTCCAATTGGAACCAAACTGTCTGATTCAGTCTTAGTTTTTGTTTCGCTGATTGATTGAATTGCAGAATTTGCTTCACGGATAATGTTAACTATAGTATTTTCTTGTTGTGCTAATTGAGTAAAATGATTCTCAAGCATTTGTAGTTGCTGCATTAATTGTTGGGCTTGTTGCTCTTCACTCATATATCTAAAATTTCATGACGGTATAAAAATTAAAGTTTTGAAAAATAACCATTTTAAATACTGAGAAAGATGAAAAATCATATGGCAGAAGAAGAAAATAGACAATTCTTTAATTTTTCATTTTTTAAGATTGACCCAAAATGGAGATGGATGGCAGATTTGGCAAAAGAAGAATCTGCACGAGAGCTTGAAAATGTAATTTTGAATGCTCCAGTTAAAATCCGTAGTTATTCAACATTAGGATTAAGAGATGATGCAGACTTTCTACTATGGTTTATGTCTGATTCGATAGAAGATATTCAAGAAACAATTTCAAAAATATATCTTACAGTAGTTGGTAAATATATCACTCCGTCACAAGTTTATTTGTCATCTACTAGGCCATCAATTTATGCTCAAACAAATAGAACACATTCATTTGTAGGAGGATTAGAGCCCAAAAAATATACAATTGTATATCCATTCATAAAAACACGAGAATGGTACTTGTTACCATTAGAACAACGAAAACAAATGATGGATGAACATATCAAAGTTAGTCAAAAATTTCCTCAAGTTGAATTGAATACAACATATTCTTTTGGAATACATGATGAAGATTTCATGTTAGCATTTGAAACAGATGACTTGCATGTTTTTCAGGACTTGATAATGGAACTTAGAGGTACACGAGTTTCTGCATTTATCAAAGTTGATACACCTATGATAGTTTGTGTGAAAAAGGATATTATTCCTATAATTACTAGTCTTGGATAATGAACGGACTGAAAGAATGGGCAACTGTAGTTAAGGCACTAGAAAATGGAAAACAAACTGTAATTCTAAGAAAAGGTGGAATTTTAGAAACAGATTCAGGATTCAATGTAGAATCAAAAGAATTTTTATTATTCCCAACATGGGAACATCAAGAAGAGATATTTTTGAAGCCAGAATTTCATAATTTTTTAAATGATGTATTAAAACAGAAACCAAAAAAAGGATTTAACAAAATTTCATCATTTGCTAAAGTATTATATGAAAAAGATATCAAATCAAATGAAACTATCAATGCATTATCATCGTTTCATGTATGGAGTAATGCATACATTCAAGAAAGAATGAATTGGATGCCAGAAAAACCTATGAAAGCAGTTTTTCTACAAGCATTCAATATTGAAGAAATGATGATTCCATTAAAAACAGAGTTTGAAGGTTGCAAATCATGGGTAGAAATAAATTCAAACATAAACGAAAGTAGATCAGTTTTGAGTGATTTAGTAATTGATTCAAAATTAAAAGAATTTAAGGAAATAGTAAATTGAAATACAAAAAATTAGGAAAAAGTGGAATTGAAGTATCAGAGATTGGTTTTGGTGCATGGACTATTGCACTCAATTGGTGGGGAAAAGAAATTGATGAGGATGAAGCAAAAAGAATGTTAAAAAAGGCATATGATTGTGGGATTAATTTCTTTGAAACTGGTGATATGTATGGTAAGGGTAAAAGTGAGAGACTGATAGGTGAAGTATTCAAAGGAATGAGAAAAGAGGTAGTAATCTCAACCAAATATGGTTATGATTATGAAAGTGTTGAGCAAATTGGACATAAAGAACTTCCACAAAAATTTGATGAAAAATTTACACGTTATGCATTAAAAAGAAGTTTAGATAGACTTCAAACAGATTACTTGGATATGTATGGATTACATAATCCAAAAATGCATCATATACATGATGATTCAATTTTTAAAACTCTAGATAATTTGCAAAATGAGCAAAAAATTAAAACATATCAAGTTGCATTAGGTCCTGCAATTGGATGGAAACAAGAAGGTCTTGATTCAATGACAAGAAAGAATGTATCTGCAGTTCAAACAGTCTATAATATGCTAGAACAAACTCCAGGCAATGATTTGATAGATGCTGGTATCAAAAATAATGTTGGAATTCTAGTTAGAGTTCCTGATGCATCTGGAATATTAACAGGAAAAGTAAATGGGAATACAAAAATTGATGAGAAAGATCACAGATCAGTCAGAAAGGGAGAATGGATTAAAGCATCATTAGAGAAAGTAGAACGTCTAAGACCAATTGCAGAAAAAAATGGATTAAGTATTACAGAATTAGCAATAAAATTTATTTTATCAAAAAATGGTATTTCATCGGTTTTTCCAACTGTAATAAGTGAAGAAGAAATTCAAAATTTTTCATCCATGTCTGATGGAAAGTATCTTAACGATTCAGATATGAATGAAATTGACGAATTATACACTAATTGGTGGGAAAAAAATCCTTATGAATTGAAGGCTACTGTGAATACAGCCTAATTTTTAATTAAAAATTAAGAATCTTTTCTGATTAAGGTTTAATTGTAGACACTCATTATTGAGAACAATGAAGTTATTCTTGGTAGGAATACTATGTTTGTCATTATTAACAATTTCATTTTTTAGTGTTTCAAACTATACAGCATTCGGTGAAAATGAAATAATTGTAAATAGTAATGGATTTGAAAAATCATCTATTTTAGAGATAGAAAACAGTAAAGGAAACAATGTGGAAATAGATTCAGTTAGAATTTGGCTAAGTGGAGATAATTCATTTGAATCATTTAAAACAGAAAAAGGATGGATTGGAAAAAATACTCCTCAGGGAGTAATTATTTTTACAACTGAAGATTCAATCAAACCTGGTGAAACTGTAAAATTTGGAATTAAAACATCAGTAGGAGAACCAGTGATAAATTGGAAAGCAGTTGATAATGACGGAAATACCATTAAATCAGCAAAAATTGCTACAAATGTACAAAATGAAGAAATTACTAAAATTGATCAACCACAAGCAGTTGGAATAAATAATGAATCAAATTTTAGATTAATCCCAGAAAAACTTTCACCTGGTTCTGACTTTAGAGTAGTTGGAACTAGTTTTACCCCAAATCAAACTTTGAATTTTTATATTAATGATAAAATGGAGGAGTCTTTTTCTACAGATAGTAATGGAAATTTCATTATAACAGAAAGTGTTCCAGAAAAAATTAACTCTGAAAGAACAAAATTTGTTATAATGGATTCTGTAGGGGCTGAACAAGAAATCAGTATTAGATTAACACAATCAGAAAAGAGAACTATATCTAATACTTTGGAATTAGTATTCTCTGAAATACCATCTAGTGTTAAACGAGGAGATATGATTACATTAAAAGGAGTTGCAACTCCAGATGTCACACTAACAATTACATCAATGCAAAAAACTATTGGAATAATTTCTATAGATACGATAACAACTGGATATGATGGAAAATGGTCATTTGAAAATCTATTTTCGCCTGAACTTGAATTAGAAACAGTAACCATAAAGGTCACAGATGGAAAAACAAAAGTAGAAAGAAACGTAGATGTAGTTTCATCTAAATTAATATCAATTACTGCTTTAGAATCTCGTTATGAACCAGGTGATACACTTTCATTTACTGGAAATGCCATTGCAAATACTGATTTATTATTTTATCTTGAAGATCCAAAAGGACAAGAGATTTTTTCAAATGTTGTAACTGTAGATACATCAGGAATTATTAGTTTTGATATACCAACAGAACTAAGTCAAATGAAAGGAACTTATGTATTGCATGCTAATCAGGGTAAAGAAGAAGGAATTAGTGTAGTAGGAATTGGAGAAGAACCAGCAGAAGTTATTGTTGTTAGTACTACAAAATTAAATCATAGTACTAATGAAAATATTTCCATTATAATTCAAGGTAAAACCGATGCAACAGTTGCAATTATAATTCTTGATGATTCATCAAAAGAAAAAATATCAGACACCATAAATCTAGGTCCTGATGGATATCATATTTATGATCTTGAACCTGATGAATTATCTGTAGGTTCTTACGTTGTTGAAGTGAGACATGGAAAGGCTAGAGGTGATACTGTATTTTCTATTGGTTTAACACAAGGTTCTGGACCAATCACAATGCAAACTACAAAAGATGAGTATAAACCGGGAGACTCTATATTATTAATGGGACAAACAGGTTCAAATTCACTTCTCATTATTTCATTATACGATTCTGAAAATAATGTTGTAAAGCAAATTGATGTATTTAGTAATAAAACTGGTGGTTTTCTAAGTGATAAATTTAGAATACCTAATGATCCAAAAATAGGAGAATGGTCACTAAAAGTAAAAAGTGGTGGTAACACTGCAGAACATAGTTTTACAGTTTCAAATATTTTAGATGAAATAGTTGTATTCGTAGATAAAGAATCTAAAACTTATTCATTATTAGAAATTGTTACTATTTCAGGTGTTGGTGTAAATCCATCAACTTCACTTGATATAGAATTCTTTGATAATGGAGATAATGTAATATCTGATAAATTAACAATTTATGCAAAAAGTAATGGGGAATTTACTACTAATTGGATTATACCAGAGGATATAATTCCTGGAGATGTTAGAATTCAAATCACAGATCCAATATCGTCCTCATCAATAACAATTACAGTAAATTAGTATAATATAGACATCTAACGGTTTTTATTTCTGATTTTTTTTGTATTTTTATGAATTTAAAAGATAAAATTGCTGATTATCCAAATTTTCCAAAAAAAGGAATTTTATTTAGAGATTTTAGTCCAATGCTAAAAGATCCATCAGCATTATCCTTTGTTGTAGAAGAAATTGCAAAAAAAATTCATCCAAACGACGTAGATGTTTTTGCTGGAATTGAATCTAGAGGATTCATTTTGGCATGTGCACTAGCTCAGAAATATGGTAAAGGTATGATTTTACTAAGAAAAGCTGGAAAACTACCCGGAAAAACTGCAAAAATTTCATACTCGATAGAATATGGCAAAGCACAAATGGAAATTCAAAAAACTGCATTAGAGAAAAATGAACGAGTTTTAATCTGTGATGATTTATTGGCTACTGGCGGAACTGCAAAGGCAGCTGCAAAACTGGTTGAAAAATTAAATGCAATCGTCATTGGTTTTGTGTTCATAATTGAATTAACTGAACTCAATGGAAAAGAAAAAATTAAAGAATATAGAATAGAATCATTGGTGGAGTACTAATGACAACTACAGCTAATGCTGAAATAGGAATTTTTGGTGGAACTGGAATTTATGATTCTGGTCTACTAAAAGATAGTACAGAAATTACAATAGATACACCATATGGTAAAACTTCAGATTCCATAACTGTAGGAGAATTCAATGGAAGAACTGTTGCGTTTATGCCAAGACATGGAAAAAAACATACAATTCCACCTCATTTGATAAACTATAGAGCAAACATTTGGGCATTCAAAGAAATTGGTGTCAAGAGAATTATTGCTCCTTCAGCAGTTGGTAGTTTAAAAGAAGAATTTGAACCAGGTCATCTTGCACTACCATCACAATTTATTGATTTTACAAAATCACGGAAAGGAACATTTTCTGAAGATGGTAGAGTTATTCATATATCAGTTGCAGAGCCATTTTGCCCAGAACTACAAAATATAATACTAAACATAACAAAAAAACAAGAAATTCAGATACACAAAGATTGTACATATGTATGCATTGAAGGACCAAGATTTTCTACAAAAGCTGAATCAAAATTCTTTAGAACAACTGGTGCAGATATAATTGGAATGACATTAGTCCCAGAATGTCAACTTGCAAGGGAAGCACAAATTTGCTACGTATCAATATCAACTGTTACAGATTATGATGTATGGGCAGAAAAACCAGTAACAGCTAAAGAAGTAATGGAAACTCTAGCAAAAAATGTTGAAATAACAAAAAAACTACTTACACTAATAATTGATGAAATTCCTAAAACTAAACTATGTGCTTGTGAAAAGGCTCTAGAAGAAGCTGAATTTTAATCATCAATAAAGGATTCTTTTGATAATCCTTCTGGTAAGTTAAGATTTCCTTGTATCAAATTGCGTTGAAGTTCATGTATTACTTCATCAATATCATAGCCTAATTCCTTAATTTTATTTTCAGTTTCATCAGATAATTTGGCACCTATATTTTGACCTCCAATTCTTCCAAATGCTATAGCCGTAAATGGAAATGAGTTTTTATCTATCTCAAAATCACCTGTGATTTTGGCAGCCATCTGAGTACCATCAATTTCTTTGATGTTAACTATAATTTCCAATTAAATTCAAATTTCAACTGCTTTGTGTAGATTATCTAACACAAGAAAACTTGTATGAAAATCATCAACTATTTGATAATTTTCCATTTTTAAATCAATAACTTGCTCATCAACAGTTTCAAACTTCAAAATACCACTTTGTTTTAGTTTAATTAATTTCCATTTGTCTTTTCCTTTTTGTAATTTACTAATAACAACACCCCATTTTTCATCATCAGCAATTCTTGGCATACCAACAATATCAGTAATAGAATCTATACCTAATTGTTTTTCTTCACAAAATGACTTCATACAAGATGCACATCTCCAAACATCTACGGAACCA
This sequence comes from uncultured Candidatus Nitrosopelagicus sp., assembly GCA_964454035.1. Taxonomy (GTDB): domain Archaea; phylum Thermoproteota; class Nitrososphaeria; order Nitrososphaerales; family Nitrosopumilaceae; genus Nitrosopelagicus. The sequence continues at coordinate 7,836 of CAYVQV010000035.1, forward strand.
ATAGTTCGTTCATCTACATTTATGTTAACTGGTGAGAGATATGTGATTTGAGGATTATCGCAGCACTTGTAAATTGGAGGTGTTGGTACTTTTGATTCAGTTGGATTATCATTAGAATTTTCACTCATAAAGTTCACTTTTTATTGTTATATTTAGTCCTTGCATCATCATACGGTTTTTCTAAAACTACACCAATATTATCTATTTTTAGATTTTTTTTAAATTCAATTTGTTTTCTCTCACACATTTTTCTATACATATTAACTGCAGTAAATCTTGGATGCATTGATTCAAACTCATTATTTGGCATATCAATGAAAGCCCCAAGTTCCATTAATTTTTTTGAATTATTTATTGCCTCATCTTCAGTTATGTCAAGTTCTTTAGAAATTCTAGAACCATTCATTTTTCCATTTATTACAACTAGTAGAAATATTCTAGCCTGAATTGATGATAAATCAATTTCAGAGATCAATACATTCTCAATTTGAGATAAATCAACATTCATTCTTATCTAATTTAGTTCAGTGTCTTTATTTTGTTTTTTTACAAGGAATTTTTTTACTATTGTAAAGGAAAAACCTAGTGCAACAAAATTAACAATTAGTCCTCCAATTGCACCATAAATTAAATTATCAAAAATTTGCCAAATACTAAAAAATGATACTAAAGTTGGAATAGTAATTACAGCTGCCACAAGACTACTCTTAGAGGCAATTTGAGTATTAGACAGTTTGTTGGATTTCTCATTATCTGCCATAACCGGATTAACTGAATATTGGTAATAAAAATCAAAGATCCAAATTACATTCGTCTAAATTCTCTAACACCTTTTTCTGTAATTTTTAGTTG
>CAYVQV010000036.1:0-8540 GCA_964454035.1 uncultured Candidatus Nitrosopelagicus sp.
AGGGGCCCTTGGAGCCTTTGACCCCAGTTCGAGTCTGGGCCGGGCTATACTTTTTAAAAATCTAACTTTGTCAATAATTTAGTTGCAATAATAAAAAGTATCGATGCTAAGATTACTAGAACTAGCATTTCTAATATTACAAATTCTGTAATGGTTCCAAATATTCCAGCTCTAATTATATCAACAAGATATGTCAAAGGATTCAGATAAAATATAGTTGCAAGAGGTTGTGGTGCACCAGATGCTGGATAAAATGCAGTACTCACAAAAGCAAAAAAAAGAAATGCAGTATTAATTATTACATTAAAACCTTCACTAGAACGTATTCGTGTAGAAATTATTGATGCAATAGAACCAAACAAAATTGCACCAGTAATTGAACAAAAAATTATTAATGGAATTGTAATTAGGGTAAATTCTACAGATTCAAAGAAAACTGGATAACCAACTGCTGTAATTAATGCTGCACTGATTAATCCAACTATTGCAATTGTTGCTATATTGCTGAGAATGTAATGTGATCTAGTAAAAGGACCAGACATTATTTGTTCAAACATTCCATGTCGTCTGTCATTCCAAATTATTATACCAGACACAAGTGTACTATTCATTATATTAAATCCAATCATTCCAGATGCTAAAAATGCTGGATAAGTTAGAGACTTGTTTCCAAATGAAACATTATCAATTAGAGCAGTATATGCAAAACCTGCAACAAAAATGTAAATTAGTGGAAATATTACCTGCCATATTAAAAACCCAGGATTTATTGAAATAGTAATATTTCTATTGATTAATCTAATTATTGGATGCATTAGAATCACTCACAACTTTTAGAAATATTTCTTCTAAATTTGTCGGCACTGCTGACAAATCTTCAATTGAAATATTATTTTGATTTAAAATTTTTAGTACATTCATTAAAACAATCTCAGAATTTGTGGAATGAATTGTAATTATAATTCCTCCATCTTGTTCAATATCGCAATCTGGAATTTCTTGTAATAATTTTTTAAGATCTTCAATCGTAGATGCTACGTGAATTTTAATTGTTTTTTCCTTTCCAAATGTCTTTTTTAATTCATTTGGTGAATTAACTGTGATTATCTTACCATTATTGATAATTGCAATATTATCACATAGATACTCAGCCTCAGTTAGTACATGTGTGGTATAAAAAATTGTTAGACCAGTTTCTTTTACTTTATTTTTAAGAAAATCTAATAATTTACGTCTTGCACTTGGATCTAAACCTACAGTAGGTTCATCTAAAAATAATAAATCCATATCATGCATAAATTCACGAGCAACTTGAACACGTCTTCTTTGACCTATCGAAAGATCTTCATTTCTTTTTTTTCTAATTGTAATAAGCTCAAATGATGTCAAAAGTTCTTCTGTACGTTTTTTTCTAATTTTTTTATCAACATTCCACATCATACCATATTTCTCTAAGGACTTTTCAACAGTTAGTGTAGGTTCATAACTTGGTTGTTGTAAAACAACACCAATTTTCTTTCTAACACTCAGTGGTTGTTTAATTGCATTAATACCTAAAATAGAGATCTTACCATTATTAGGTTGGATTAATGTAGTAAGTAATTTAATTAGAGTTGATTTTCCAGCACCGTTTGGTCCAAGAAATCCAAAAACTTGACCAGATTTTACATTTAGATCTACTCCATCGACTGCTAATATAGAATTGTATGATTTTGATAATGAATGAACTTCAATACTTGACATGTTCATCATTTTCTTATCCTCCTAATGTAGCTAATGATAATTTTATTAATAATCAAATTATCAATACAATGAATTGTCTAAATTTGAAGAACTTTTATCAAAATTACTAGATACTGTTCCTGAATTATCTAGATCTGTTATAGAAGATAAAATCAAAGAGAAAAAAGACAAAATTGGTGCAGGTTATTTAACTGATGACGGAGCATTATTTCTAATAGCAGCTGATTTAGGCATAACTTTAGAACAATCAAAAAAGATGGAAATTGAATTAAAAGATCTTTTTGTAGGTGCAAAAGAAGTTACAGTTGAATCACGAATTCTAAATATGTCACCTACAAAACAATTTACAAAAAAAGATGGAACCTCTTTTTTATTGAGAACTATTACTGTATATGATTCTGATTCAACTGCTAGTGTTAAACTCTGGGATGAGAAAGCAAACCTACCAGGAATTGAAAATCTTAAACCTGGAGATCTAGTGAAGATTATCAAAGCATATGTAAAATCAGATCTAACTGGTCTACCTACAATTAACATAGGTTCAGGCTCAACAATTGAGGCTGTAAAATCTGATAGCAATATACCATCACTTGATTCAATCACGGTAGATGTTAGTACAGCTAAAGAAGATCAGAGAGATCTTGTAATATCTGGAACAGTTAATGGTATGATCAATCTAATGGAATTTACAAATTCAAGGGGTCAGCCATCAAAAGCATTAAAATTTAGAATTAAAGGAAGTAGTGGAAATAATTTGAATGTTGTACTTTGGGGAAAAGATGAATCAATACTACCAAAAATGATTGCTTCAAATGCAAAAGTAAGATTACTTGGGGTAAAGACAAAGACTGGAAATCAAGGATTAGAAATTCATGGGAATGATGCAACTATTGTTGAAATTGAAGGTAGTAAAGAGATAGAACCAATAATAATCAGAATTCTAGGAGATAGAAACAATTCATCAGGAGATAATACAATTTTGGGTATGGATAAATCAAAAAACTTGTTTAGAATTACTGATGCTTCAAATCAATTAGCATCATTTGTAAAAGATGATATTTTGGAATTTATGCCATCAAAGGTTTTTGGTAACACAATTAAATTAGATCAAGATTCTTTCATAAGAAAAATTGAAGATGAGAACATGCCAAATATTTCTAATTTAAGAACAAAGATTTCTGAAATAAAAGAAGGAAATGAATATTGTGTAGAAGCAATAATTCTAAAAGCCCCTGAAAAACGTGAAATACAAACAAAAAATGGCGAACAGATTACACTGTCTGAAATGTTTGTAGAAGACGATAGTGGACAAATTTGGATTAAAGGTTGGAGACAGCAAGCTGATCTTTTAGATAATTATTCATTAGGAGATATTATTTCAGTTTTAGGAGTTAATGCAAAAGCAGGTTTAGAAGGAAAAATAGAATTATTTTTAAAACAATATTCAAAAATCGAAAAGAAAAACTAAGAATCCCAAAATCCTCTATTAAGCGCGTATTTTCTCTCTTCTGCAATTATTTGTTTGTACAAATAATCTTCTTCATCGATCATATCTCGTAAAATTCTTCCTTGTGCATCTGGACCTATACCATATCCTGATAAAACAGTTAATGCAATTTTGCCGTATTCCTGTATTAAGGAAGCTTTTTTCCAAGCCTTTTCGTATTTGTGCTGTTCATCTTGAGAAAGTTTTTTTCCACTGTGATTTTTTTGGATAATTTTTTGTAAATCAAAATCTGAAAAATATGTGGCTGTGATCTGTTCGCCTTTACAATATTTACATCTCAATGTAGAAGGAATTGTTTCAGGTGTAACAAGCATTTGCCATATCCCACATCTAGCACAAACAAGTCTGTGTTGAGTTTTAGCTAATCGTTTTTTTACTAAATCTAGAATGCTTTTATCAATATTTGCAGGTGATGGATAATTTTTGGTGGTGTTATCTAAAATTGGTTCAGCAAGTGTTGAGAAGTGTTTAGTATCTATCCATACAATTTCAATTTCTTTATTCTTTATTTTTTGTAAGATAGATTCTGTGTGTAAAAGATCAAATCTATCATGAAATAATTCTCTAATGGCTTCTTTTACTAGTGGTGTATCAGTATATCTTTCAGAAATATAACGAGCTTGTCGAAATTCATATACTGCTCCACGTTCAACAATTCCAAATTGTTTTGCAACGCACCAAGTTTTCCAAATCATATCATTAGTATCTTTCAAAGCTGTTGACATTATATCATAGATATCAAATTTACTTGTTAATTCGTTAATCAGATCTTTTTCTGAAATTCTTTTCTTAGATGATAGACAAATACGATAAGCATCAGATTTTGTAGTAACAGGAGATGCTAGTGTGGATTCTAATAATGATGCTAATAACATTCCTATTGTTGAATTGATTTTTGTACCAAAACATGCATGCAATACAATTTCATCTTCAGTACGCATTGATTCAATAACAATTGTTTTTTCATCTGGAATTATATCAAAATTTAATTCTGAAATTATTCTGTTTGAAAATTTTACTGAACCATTTTTTACTTTTGTTCGAAGTTGTCCAACCTTATTTGCTGTTGCATAATCAACTGGTATGTTTTCACCTTCCCAATATGGCACTTTGCTCTTTCCAAGAAATGGTTCAACGTTTACCTTTAATGATTTCTTATCAACATTTAGAATGCTCCACTGTGAACCACGTAAAACAAAAATATTTCCTGATTCTCCATAACTGCCAACAAATCGTTGATCAAGAGTTCCAAGCCATTTTTTGCTGGTTATGTCAATTACTTTGTATTTTAAAATATCTGGAATGGTTGAAATATTTTGAAAATGGTATCTAAATGATCTTCCTTTTGCCCAAAAAGACATTTGTTCAACATCAAAAGATATGAGAGATTGTGAATCTAATATTTTCAAAACATTTGAAAATTCTTCTATTGTTAAATTTCTAAATGGATAGGCTTGTTTTACTATCCTAAATGCAGTTTCTACAGATACATCACCTAATTGTTTGGTTATTCCAACTAAATGATGAGCAAGTACATCAAATGAAAGATCATGAATTTTTTGTTCTTCAATCGAGGATTCATCAATTCTTTCTATTATGGCGTTTGTTTCAAATTCATCGTCTGCATGATTTGTAATGATTAATCCTTTTGCAGATGAATTTCTATTATGTTTACTTCGACCAATCCTCTGCATAAATTTAGAAACTTGTCTTGGTGAACCATAATGAATAACTAACTCAACGGATCCAATATCCAATCCAAGTTCAAGTGATGAAGTACATACTACAATGCCTGGTATGCCATTACGAAGAATAGTTTCAGTTTCTTCTCTAACTTGTCTAGAAAGTGAACCATGATGAAGATCTATCTTGATTTTGGTTTTTTCTTTTAATACTGAAGCAAGTGTTTCTGATTCTCCACGAGAATTAGCGAATAATAGTACTGGTGAATTAATTTGCATTTCTTTGACATAGTCAATAATTTTATCAGCAACTTCATGTATACCCCCATCCACAAATTTTACATCAACCTCATATTTGCGAACTGATTTATCCAGTATAATTTCACATTTTCTATTATTTCCAACAAGAAATTTTGATGCATCACTGATATTACCAATAGTAGCTGATAGGCCAATACGATGGATTTCTTTTTGAGAATTAAATTGCAAACGTTCTAAGCTTATAGAGAGCTGTGAACCTCTTTCACTTGCAAGCAGTTCATGTAATTCATCAACAATAATCCACTCTAAATCAGATAACGCATTCAAATCTTTTTTCTGGGATAATAAAACAATAAGTGTCTCAGGCGTGGTGATTAAAATATCGGGTGGAAAATCTCTGATTTTTTTTCTTTCAGTTTGTGATGTATCTCCATGACGAATTTTTATTTTTAATCCATTATGCTCTGCATATTTTTCAATTCTTCTGGAAACATCTCGATTTAATGCTCTTAATGGTGTAATATATAATGCCTTGATTTTATTTGGTAGTTTTGTTTTTTTTATATGTTCAAAAATTGGTATTGTTGCACACTCTGTTTTTCCAGAACCAGTAGGAGCAATAACTAATGAATTATATTTTTGAAGGATTTTTGGTGATGCTCTCTTTTGAATATCAGTAAGGTTATTGAAACCAAAAGTCCTAAACTTCTCAATAATAAATGAGTTAATCAGTTTGATTGTTTTTTCATCATAATCTAGTGTAGACATAACCATTACGCCATAATCTGAATTTTACTCATTAAATAGATTAAGATTGTTCAATTATTCCAGTTGCTCCAAAATTATAACAAAACTTCTGTTTATTTGTAAATGGATGGTAAACTTCACCCTCATAGTAATTTTTAATTTTTTTAAGTTTAATTTTTTGATGAGTAAAATTATTTATTATAAAATCTAGTTTTTCGTATTCAGTATTTGGTTTTTCTAATAATTGATTTGTTATGACAATAGGAATCTGTTTTTCTAATCCAATTAATGCAAGATCGTACATGTACTTCATAAATTCTGTATATTTTTGCATGAATTGTTCCTTCTTAGAATATTCATAGGCAAATAAATTTGCAACATTATCCACAATCAAAAGAGAAATATTTTCAAGATTTTTTATTTTATCAAGAAGTTTAATTTGTTCTTTAGTATTTGTCACTCTAGCAATTTTTAGATTATTAAGTAATGAATCTTGCAAGTCTCTATTTTTAATTATCTCCAACAATCTCTCAGGTCTAAATTCTCCAGTTGTATCAATAAATAAAACATCAAGTTTTTCCTCTAATGGTTTTAATGATATTTGTAATGCAAGATGTGTTTTACCAGTTCCATTTGCACCAAAAATATCTGTAATAAGTGCATTTTTTATACCACCACCTAATATTTCATCTAGTTTTTTTAATTGAGTTGTAATCATTAGAAAATATTCATAGTATCTAAAAATAAAGGATTTTGTCTTATAGTATAAACAAGACTTTATATTCTCAAAAAAGTCGCTTCATAACAAGTGAAAAATTAGTGTCACAAACAACTGCTAAAAGACCATTAACAACTCTACAGAAGAATGTCAAGAAATTGGTTATTGTTAGATTAAAAAATGAAGTAGAATACAAAGGAAAAATGTTTAATGTTGATTCTTATATGAATTTGATTATGACAGATGCTGAAGAACTTCATGAAGGTAAAATTGTTGGAAAGTTTGGAAGAGTTATACTTAGAGGCAACAATGTACTTTTCATCAAATTAGAAGACGAAATCTAATTTTTTCGAAAATATATGTCTAAAAATTATCTTTTTACTTCTGAATCAGTTACTGAAGGACATCCAGACAAGGTTTGTGACAAAGTTTCTGATGCTATTTTAGATGAATTTCTAAAGGGGGATCCTGAATCAAGAGTTGCAGTTGAAACAATGACAACAACTGGATTTGTTGGTGTTGCAGGAGAAGTAACATCAAAAGCTAGTTTTGATATTGAACAAATAGTTAGAAAGACAATTTCCGAAATTGGATATAATGATCCTGAATTAAAATTTGATTCAGATTCATGTGAGGTTATGATAAAACTAGGTAGACAGAGTCCAGATATTTCACAAGGTGTAACAGCTAATGATGATAAAGAACAAGGAGCAGGTGATCAAGGCTTGATGTTTGGCTATGCAACAAACGAAACAGAAGAATTAATGCCATTACCTATACTTCTAGCTCAAAAATTAACAAAGAAACTGACTGATGTAAGAAAAAATGGAGAATTATCATGGGTTAGACCAGATGGAAAATCACAAGTTTCAGTTAGATATGAAGATGATAAACCTAAACAATTAGAAGCAATTGTAATTTCCACACAACATTCACCTGATATTACACATGACGAAATAACAAAACAAATTATCGAATATGTAATAAAACCAGTATGTGGTGAATTTTGGAATGACAAAATCAAAATACATGTTAATCCTACAGGAAAATTTGAAATTGGTGGACCTCATGGTGATGCAGGCTTAACTGGTAGAAAGATAATTGTCGATACATATGGTGGAATGGGTAGACATGGAGGTGGTGCTTTTTCTGGAAAAGACCCATCAAAAGTTGACAGATCAGCATGCTACATGTGTAGATATGTTGCAAAAAATATTGTTGCAGCAGGATTATCTGATAGATGCGAAGTACAAGTTGCATATGCAATAGGTGTTGCAAAACCAGTTTCATTAATGGTAAGTACATTTGGTACAAATAAAATTTCAGAAAATGAGATTGAAAAATTAGTAAACAAACACTTTGACATGCGACCTGCAGAGATTGTCAAACATCTAGACTTGAAAAAGCCAATCTATAAGAAAACAGCTGCATACGGTCATTTCGGAAGAAATGAGCCTGAATTTAAATGGGAAATCACTGACAAAGCCGATATACTAAAACAAGAAGCTGGACTTTAGATACTTTTAATTCTTGAAAATTCCATTTTAGATATGATTTTCAATTTCTTATAATTACCATGAAAATTACCTAATAAAATATTCAAATCTTCAATTCCATATGGAAATTTTTTTTCACTTAATGCACTGTCAAATGATTTCTTTATAGAAATTTTTTCTATTTTTGAATTAAAACGTAGCGCGGAGTTTTTTGCAAATTGTATAAATGAAATTTTTTCTGGTCCCACAAGATCAATGATTTTTTTTGAAAAATTTCTAGATTGCGATGCAAGATTCACAATATAACATACATCCTGTATAGAAATAGGTTGTATGATATACTTTCCAGAACCTGGAATCAGTATTTTCTTTTTTCTTATTTGTTT
>CAYVQV010000037.1:0-8439 GCA_964454035.1 uncultured Candidatus Nitrosopelagicus sp.
GGAATACCTCCTTTTGAAGAAGAAAATTTACAAGAAATTCTTGAAAATAGTCAAAAAAATAAAAGATTTCATGCTACTACAAAAATTGAAGAAGCAATACAAAATTCAAATGTAATTATTGTATGTGTTGCTACACCTATAACTGAAAATATTAGACCAGATATGACACATCTCAAAATAGTATGTAATTCGTTAGCTAGCTATAATCTCAATAAAAAATTAATTCTTATTGAAAGCTCATTACCACCTGGTACATTTGAAGGATTAATTCTTCCATCTATTCAGAAATCAGACGAAATTTGCTGGAGTTGTTATGTACCTGAAAGATTAGTACCAGGACGTGCATTTAGTGAAATTAAAGTTGCACCAAGACTAATTGGAGAATTAAATACTGAATCTGGTATTTTAGCAAAAGAACTATACAAAACAATTGTAAACGCAGAAATTGTTCTAACTACATTTAGAGTAGCTGAAATATCAAAACTTGTAGAAAATACATATCGTGATGTAAACATTGCATTAGCAAATGAAATAGGAATTATTTGTGAGAAATACGGAATTGATTTTAATGAATTGGTTCGTGTTTGTAATTCACATCCAAGAGTTAATCTTCATCAACCAGGACCTGGTGTAGGTGGACCATGTTTGCCAAAAGATCCACACCTACTTCTTAATCCATTTAATTCAGAACAAATAAAATCCGATATAATTCTAAATTCAAGAAAAATTAATGATAAAATGCCAGATCATGTAGTAACTTTGATTCAAAGAGCATTACAGGAAAAAAATAAAAATTTGGAAAACTCACTAATTTCAGTATTAGGAACTGCATACAAAGCAAATGTAAGTGATGTAAGAAATTCACCATCAGAAAAAATAATTAAACAGCTTTTGGATTTTAGTTGCAAAATCAAAGTAAATGATCCAAATACTGATACTAGTTTTGGAGGATTGTATGAAAAAAATATTCTAAAAACAGTCGAAAAATCTGATTTACTGGTTATTTTAACAGATCATGATGAATATAAGAAATTAGATTTACAGGCTCTAAGAGAGATTATGAATGAAAATCCAATTTTAGTAGATACAAAGAGAATTTTTGATAAAAAAATAGCGGATGATATAGGATTTTTCTATGTGTCAGTAGGGCATCACAATCTCAAAGACAACATCAATTAGAGTTTAATAAGCCATTTTTACTTTATTTCTTTGATTCATGAAAAGAATTGTAATAGTTGCAGGAACAAGACCTGAAATTATCAAAGTAGCACCAATAATAAGAAAATTAATTGAAAAGAAAAAAAAATTTAAATTTATTTATTCTGGGCAACATTATGATTATCAGCTATCAACTCAAATTATCAATGATCTAGAATTACCAATTCCAGATTTCAATCTAAAATTAAAATCAAAAAGTCCAGCTTCACAGATTGCTGAAATAATGACAAACTTAGAAAACCAATTAGGAAACAAAGATGACATTGTTCTTGTTCAAGGAGATACAAATAGTGTTCTTGCAACATCTTTACTAGCAGTAAAACTCAAGAGAAAAATAGCTCACATTGAAGCTGGACTACGTAGTTTTGATTGGAGAATGCCAGAAGAACATAACAGAAGAATGGTTGATCATATATCAGATTTGTTATTTGCACCAACAAAAAATTCATACCAAAATTTAATTGATGAAAATGTAACTGGATCAATTCATATCTCTGGAAATACTGTTATGGATGCAATAAAAGATCATCTTCCTTTTTCTAGAAAGAAATCAAAAATCATGCAACATGTCAAGTTCTCAGAGTATATACTAACTACAATTCACAGAGCAGAAAATGTAGACAATGAAAAAGTATTGAATAATATAATAAAAGGAATTATTGGAGCAAAAACACCAACAATAATTTCATTACATCCAAGAACTAAAAAAATGTTAGAAAAATTTAGTATGATAAAAAAATTAGAAAATTGCAAACATGTACAAATTATAAATCCGCAAGGATATCTTGATTTTCTTGCTTTAATAAAAAATTCTAGGTTTGTAATGACAGATTCAGGTGGAATCCAGGAAGAGATTACTTCACCATTATTATCAAAAAGAGTACTAGTTTTACGGGAATCATCAGAAAGACCTGAAGCAATTAATGCAGGTATGGCAAGTTTAATCCCATTAAGACATCAAAATATTACAAAATCAATTTTACAAGAATGGGACAAAAAAGAAGTCAAAATCAAAAAATCACCTTATGGAAATGGAAATTCAGCAAGTAAAATTTTAACTGTATTAGAAAAATATTCTTAAAATAAAAATTGAACAAAAAATTTGGAGAAATAAGTATCGATGATACTATTAATAGCGGTCAGGTGTTTTTATGGGAAAAAATAAAACAAAATTGGTATGGCATAGATGGTGAAAATATTTTTGTTATAGATGATAAAACAAAAAAATTTAGAAAAAATCAGGAAGAATTTAATTTTTTTAGACAAAATGATAATTTCGAAGAGATTTTTCCACAGTTAAAGAGAGATAAAATAGTTAAAAATGCAATTAAAAATTTTCCTGGAATTAGATTACTACGACAAAATCCATATCAATGTTATATTTCATTTATTGTATCAGCTAATTCCAATATACCAAATATCAAAACAAGATTAAATAATTTATGCAAAAAATTTGGTAAAAAGAAGATAGTTGACAAAAGAGAATTTTTCGTTTTTCCTGAGGCTAATGTAATTTCTAATGCATCAATATCAGACATTCTTAGTTGTGGAGTAGGATATAGGGCAAAAGCAATCAAAAAGGCATCTATTGCAGTTACAAAAAATGAAATTGAGTTCGATATTTTACAAAATATGAATTATCAAATGGCAAAACAAGAATTACTAAAAGTTTTTGGAATTGGAAACAAAGTTGCTGATTGTATTTTATTATTTTCACTTGATAAGCTTGAAGCATTTCCACTAGATAGATGGATGTTACGAATTTTACAAAAATACTATTCAGATAAATTTGAAGTAACAACAAAGACAATCACCAACAAAACTTATGATAATATGCATGAAAAAATTATTGAGTATTTTGGTGAATATGCTGGTTACTCTCAGCAGTTTTTGTTCAAAATGGAAAGAGAATTAAATAATAAAAAATGGTTGTAAAAACCCTTAAAATGGTAATTAGGTGCTAAATTTTTGGGCCTGTAGCTCAGCATGGATAGAGTGTTGGACTTCTAATCCAATGGTCAAGGGATCGAAGCCCTTCGGGCCCGTTTTCTCATAAGTTATTTATTTTCAATGATTATGATTTCATCATGAAAGATATAGAAATTAAATTAGAAAATATGAATATCTCACCTCATTCAGAAATTATAGGTCACGTAATTGTAAATTATCCAGGTTTGTATGATGGTGTAGTCATCAATACCCAGATTATAGGTACAAACGAGCTAGTTGTTTGGCGTTCATACAATGGAAAAAAAATAGAACGAAATGTTTCCAGACTTTTTATAAGTAAAGATACAATGCCAGACAATAAAGCTAACTTCACTGCATCTATAGAATTTGAACCTACAGAAAAACACGATGTAAAGTTTAGAGCATCAATTATTGAACAACATAAAGAAGTTGAAAATGACCAACTTTTTGCTACATTCTCTACTTAGAATCTAGATTTTGTAATTTCAACTGTACCAATCATCCAAGGATGTGGATCACAATGATATTCAATTACTTTTGCACCATTTGGTGGTGCATCTGTAAATAGAAATTCATAATTCTCACCAGGCATAATTACACCTATAGAACCAAATTCTCCACTATAAGGATCAGTTATTTCGTCTCTATCATGACTGTCTGGAGTAACAGTATGTGGTGTAGAATCTACATTATTCCACACAACAAAATTATCTATAGTAAGTTGAACTTGAACTAATTTTGGAACATAGTTATCTTCTTGTTCAGGACTAGATGAACCTTCAATAATGTTAATGATTGTTTCACCATCTGGATGAAGAATATGTTCGTCTACGAAAACTTTCTGATTTTCTTCAGGTAACCAAAACATAGTATACCATGATATTGTTAAACCAAGAGCAATGATCACTGCCATAATTCCAATTCCATATGCATGACTTGATGTTGTTTCTGTTGTACTCAATAGCTTGCATGGTTTCTGAAAGTCTTATAAAGCTTTTTTAAAAAATTGGTCTTTAATTATGGTTTTTTTAGATCTGACATTCCAATATTTGGATCTTTTTCTGAAGTTACCTCGGCATTCTTTGATTGGATCTCAGGAGCTTTTGGATCAGGTATATGTACATCTTTTTTCTCAAGTTCTTTGATAAAGACCTCCTTTTCTTGTAAGTTCTTTCCAGAAGAGTCATCTAAACTATCTTTAGCTGGAAGCTCTTTTGTGGCTGTACCAGAAATTGCCTTCGATGTTATTTTTCTCTTTGAGCCTGGTGGTGGAGGAGCTACCTGGGTTTGTGCCATAGAATATCTATAAACATGGAACATGCCAGCAAATACAATCAATATTAGACCTGCTAAGAATAATCCCATATTCTTCATTCCTGTAATTGCTGCATTATACGCAGCAATATTCAGGAACACCATAAACGCAATTAATGCAATAATTACCCAATTAATCCATTTTTCAGAAAATTCAATTCTTGCAATTTTTTGTGGTCCTTTTTCTTTAGCAAGTTTTGCTTTTCTTTCAGCCTCTTTAGCAAGATAAATCATCATGTAGCTAAATCCAATTCCCAAAGGAACAAGCAATATCATTACAGTATAGAGGTAAATTGGATCTATGACCAGTCTTTCGACTAGAGGTAATGTTGAATCTGGTGGAATGTAAAATCCCCAGTATGTAGTAACTAAGATTTGTGCAATACCTACTATTCCAAATGCAGTAATTAGTGGCTTATCCTTCCATGAGAATTTTTTGTATCTATCAACAAATGGAATTACCAACAGCGACAGTATGAAAATACCTGGCCATAATACACCAGTTACAAATTTGTCATACTGTGTCCTAAGAAATGCATACAGTCCGGTCAGATACCATTCCGGAACAGTAATTCCAGGCGGTACAGTCGGTTGGAACTTAAATCCAAGATCAACGGGGAATACTCCACCAGTAATCAAAATTGCACCACCAATTGCCATTACCATTGGTACATCAAATACTAGGAATCTTGGAAAATGAACTGCCATTAAACCTAACATTACAATTGGAAGAATGAACACATGTTGTGTATAGAATCTTAGAACAAAGTCATGGAATCCATTTCCAAATGCCATATCTCGTATCAACGGCCCCGCAATCGGTATAGAATTTGTTAGTGATGCTGCAATACTAATTGCAAGCTCCGCTCTTTCACTGAAAATAATATCATAACCTGTAAATGCTTCTAGAATTGTAACTGTTCCTAAGATAATTCCAGTTACCCAAAGAATTTCATTTCGAATTTTATATCGCCCACTAAAATATTGATAATACATATGCAGTATTGCAAGCATTACCATTGCATTTGAGCCGTGATAATGAATATTACGAATATGAAAACCAAAAGGAACATCATTATTAATAAACTCAACACTATCCCATGCTCTATCTAATATTGGTTCGTAGTAGAACATCAAAAGTGCGCCAGAAACTCCTAGAATAATAAATGTGATGAAAGTTAACATTCCCAAAAATCCAAATGGACTTACAAATCTTGCAGGGAAAGAAAATTTTATTGCAGTAAAAATTGTTCTGTCAAGACTATCCCAAATCCAATAGATGAAGGCAAGAGTGCCGTTTCTTCTACTTAACGAAGCGGCCATATCCTATTACTCCATTTTTGTTGGGTCCCCAAGTAGGTGGTAAAATATACAAATAACCATCAGCGTCAGCTTCCAAATATAATTCTGGTAATGTGTCAGAAGGAGCTGCTTGTAATGATGCTGGACCTGAAAATGCAGTTCCAGTTCTTACATCGTACATACTTCCATGACAAGGACATTCACCTCTCATTCGTCCTTCTTGTGGCCAATATTTCCATACACACCAAAGATGTAAACAAATCATACTGTAAACTCTAAATGATGTATTTTTATTTTTGTCACCACCATACTTTGCAGGAAGTCTAATGAATTGCCATTTACGAAATGCCTCTTCATCTAAAACTCTGTCTCCACTTTTTGGGTATGTAATTATTTCTGCATGATTAATTGGAAAACTGTTTACGTTTGCTACTGTACCATCAGGAAGTTCTACTGGAACTTTTTCAGCAGATGTTGATGATGGATTTGGAAGAAAAGAACCCCAAGGAACAAAAGGTGCAAAAGCTAAACCTGTACCTGCAGCACCCATTAACTTCAAAAAGTCTCGTCTAGAAAGTTTTGATCTATTTTCTTGATCTGACATATGGCTGAAATCCTGCTAGAATAGTTATAAACCTTATTTCAAAAATTACTAGGTAATTATTTTTAGAAAATTTAATGACGCAATGATCGCATTAAGACATTATTTTTTAGAGTTCTCTAACTGGGACTTGATACTTTTTGCAAGTATCATGCCAATTTTATCGATTTTAGCTAATTTCTCAAGTGGTACTTTTTTCAGTGAAGTTTTGTTTTTGTAGCCATTTTTGTACAAAACTTGAGCACGAACTCGTCCAATCTGTTTAATTTTTATTAATTCCAGATATTTCTCTGGAACACCATGTGTTATTCGTAGTTTTAGTAAATCTGATTCGTCGATAAGATTCTGATATTCAGATACAATTTTTTTTTGCTCATTTTCTTTGGCGTGATCTCTCCAAAATTTAACAATCTCTGTAAATGTATAGACCAAATCTTTTGCATTTTCTTTT
The DNA here is from genome assembly GCA_964454035.1 of uncultured Candidatus Nitrosopelagicus sp. Taxonomy (GTDB): domain Archaea; phylum Thermoproteota; class Nitrososphaeria; order Nitrososphaerales; family Nitrosopumilaceae; genus Nitrosopelagicus. The sequence continues at coordinate 6,858 of CAYVQV010000037.1, forward strand.
ATGTAGAAAATATCACCAGGTTCAGCATCAAAATGTTCTGACATATTTTGATAAGTCATAGCATCAATCCACTTGTAAAGAATTAATAGACTTTTGAAACAATCTTCATTCGAAAATTTTTGTTGTGTGTACAATTTTTCATTTTTATCAATAAGATCATCCATATTTTCTTGATATTTTTCAGGTATTGGATATTGTGAATAAAATTCAGGAAGATTGGTAATCATATGTAATATTCCAAATGTATGTTTTGTTCCTCTTACATAATCTTCAATGTAACCAGTCATATCAAATGCTGTTTTAGGATCAATTCTTAAATAAAAAACTCTAATTCCAAATTTTGTAGGTTCAAAATCATTTTCATCAATTATCATTCCATATTCTTTTAATTTTTCAAGTTGCTTTGATATTTTTTTTTCTAATATAGAATCATTTGAAAGTTGATACGCAGCAAAAGTTTCTGAAAAGAATTCTATTATTTTTTCATAAGATGTAGGATTGAATTTTGATGAAGTATAGATATATCCAAGTAAATTAATTCGTAATGAACTATCTTCATCTAAGGTTTTTGATTCTAATGGTTCTGGTATACCATCAACATAATATTCTAATATTTCATCAGGATATCCTTTTGCAATAATTATTGATTCACCCATATCATCATATTGTGGTCGTCCAGCTCTTCCACACATTTGTTTATATTCTAAAATACTAATTTTTTCTAAACCATTGTTTGTATATCTCATTACACTTGGTATCACAACTCTACGTGCAGGTAAGTTTACACCAGCAGCTAAGGTTGGTGTTGCACTTAATAATTTTATGTGACCATTTCTAAATTCAGTTTCAATTATTGAACGACATCTTTGATCAAGTCCTGCATGATGAAAGGCAGTTCCATTTTTCACCATATGTGCTAATTCAGTAGTTAATTTTGTATTATCATAACTATCTTTTGGAAGAATTTTTTTTGAAATTTTTTCTAATTCTTTTCGTTGTGTTTCTGTAAGCATTTTTACAACATCTCGTCCAGCTTCTTTTGCCCACGCTACAGCATTCCTTCTTGTCATTGCAAATATCAAACATTGATCTCCATTATCTACAGTATCTAATCCTAAACCAATCCAATCTTTTTGATGCCTAGACTCTTGACGATCATTTGTAAGATTTCCCTCAGTTTCTTCTCGATCTTGATTTGTTATGATATGTCTACTGTAAACTGCTTCAGATAATGGAACACGTCTAAATGTACTCTCAACTAATTCACAGTCTAACCAGTCTGCAAGTTCATTACTGTTTGAGATAGTTGCACTAAGTCCAATAATTTTAGGGGGATTTTTTCCAATAAATCCAGATCTAAGTCTGGTCAAAACAATTTCTAATGTTGGACCTCTTGTATCATCACCAATTAGATGAATTTCATCAGAAACCACCAATCCTATATCATAAATCCAATCCTGCTGAAATGCCATATTTGCATCCATACTCTCATTTGTGAGAAATATTACATCAGCATCTTCTAATTTTTCTTTTTTTTCCTTTGAATCTCCAGTAGATAATGCTACTTTGATTTTTCTACCTA
>CAYVQV010000038.1:0-8005 GCA_964454035.1 uncultured Candidatus Nitrosopelagicus sp.
TTACATGTTTTGCACATGCACCATTGGATGATTTTAGAAGTACTGTAGACATTCACCTAACCGGTACATTTTGGACATCAGTGCAAGCATTAAAGACAATGAAAGAAGGTGGGAAAATTATTACAATTTCTACATTTTTTGCTGAAGAAAGACCACTTGAGCAGAGGCCATATAGATTCAGGGGTCCATATACAGCATCACAAGGAGCAAAGAATAGACTTGTTGAAGCAATGTCATGGGAGCTTACAGAAAAAGGAATTGTTTCGATTGGTACTAATCCTGGTCCTGTTCATTCAGATAGAATTTACAAAACAGTTTATCCAAAAGCTGCGTCTGAATTTCTTAGAGTAAGTGGATTTGAAGATCTTTCACCAAGTGAAGTTGAAACTGCAAATAAAGAAATTGTAGGATTGTTAGGAGAAGACGAACAAACTATCAAAGATGGAATAAAATCTGCTGCTGAAAAGTTAAGTAAATCTGAAACTACACTTACTAATTTACTAAATAAGGTTAAGTACATTGCTGAAAAAATTCAGAAAAATACATCTACAATGATACCAGATCAACAATTTTTATCACAAGATCAAGTTGCAACAACAGTTCTAACTCTTGCTGGTGATGAACAATCAAAAATTCTTAATGGAAAAATAATTCCAGGGGACAGAGTTTTCTATGCTGTGAAATCGTATGTAACATCATCCATTCCCAAATTTGAAAAAAATAATTTTGATGGAATTACGTGTATGATAACAAATGATGAATCAAGCGATGCAATACAAAAAGCAACTAATCTAAAATCAATGTTAGAAGAGAGAGGTGCAAAAGTTATTGATGGTGACAGTAAATCTAACACATTATTCATCCATGTAACAGGAAATGTTCCTGAATTTTCCAAATTGACTGAATTAACTAGAAATGAATGGGATAGTTTAGTAAACAAATTCATCAATAAACCAGCTCAAGTAGCTCAAAATGCGATGGAAATTTTTGTTCCTGGTGGTTCTGATGACCCAAGATTATTCAAAGATGCAAAAGGAAGAATTATGATAATTGGTCCTGACCTTCCTGCTGGAAAAAAGGTTGGTGGTCATGAAAGAGCAAAGGTAGAAGTATTTAGAGGTGCATTAAGACCATTTGCAACTACAGTTAACCAAGAACTAAGTGACGTCCTAAAATCAAATGTCAGAATGTTTGTAATTTTATCAGGAACTGTTGATGGAAAAGAACCTAATAATGAAAATCTCATAAATGCAATAAATTACTTGGTGACAGATGAGGCAGGTACAAGTTCTGAAGTAATATTTTGTCCTGACGAATCAAGGTAAAAATGGAAAAATTTGCTTCATTAAATGTAGGTAATACGTTTTTTTCTACAACTAGTGTATCAAAAAAGGAATTAGATGATTATTTGGGATTTTCACGAATTAAAAATGCCATGTTTGATATTGATTCTGGAAAAAATGAACCCAAAATGGTTTCAGGTCGTGCAATAATTTCAAGAATGGAGGGTGAATTTACCAGATTAAGACAGATTTATGGAAACCTAATCACACTTTATGGGATAGACGGTGATACAAATTGGGAAAATAGACAAACACGATTTGTTAAACCACTATACACTGATGAGGTTATGAAGATTAAATTTACAATATCAGAGAAAAAAGAACTTGACGATGAATTTGGATTAATTGCTGTTGATTATGAAGGCCTTGATGGAGAAGGAAATATAATTGTCACATCAAAAAAAAATCTCTACAGAATTAAAAAGAACCCCCCATCGAATCTATAACTAATTTGATGGCAGCTGCAATTAATACAATAGTAATAATAATTTTTAATTTAGTTTCTTTGATGTCAAGTGATAATCGTGCACCTAATAGACCACCTCCAAACGCACCTATGGATAACAATAATGCCTGTATAAAATCAGGATGACCTAATAATGAGTGTACAATTAAACCACTAAGAGATGCAAATATCAAAACAAGCTGTGCAGTAGGTGCAGCCTTTCTCATTGAAATTCCAATTCCAATTACCATCAATGGAACAAAAACAACACCACCACCTATTCCAAATAAACTAGAAATTGTACCAGCAAAAAAACTAGCAGCTGCTGCAAAAATCATCATTGAGTTTTTTAAATTGTACGGTTTTTCTGTGATTTTTCTTTTGATGAAAATATACACTGCAGAAGAAACTAGAACTAATGCAAAAAGAATTTGAAATATTATTGGTGTCATTACATCAGAAATGAATGCCCCAAGAACAGTTCCTGGAATACACATCAAACCTAATCTTAAACCTATTCCGTACTCAATTCTTTTTTGCTTTGCATATGTAGCAGTAGAAGCTACAGCATTACTGAACGCTGCAAATAAACTATTACTTGCAGCCAATGCTGGAGGAAATCCTGCAAAAGTCATAACAGGTACCGCAATTATTCCACCACCAAGACCTACTATTGAGCCTAAAACTCCTGCTGCAAAACCAAGTGGTATTAACCAAAGAAAATCAATCATTATAATCAAATCACAACTATTCTACTCTTGAGATATGTAAAAAACAACACTAACGTCAGTTCTAATCTCTTCGTCGCCAGACATTATCGGTGCAGATTTCATAGACTCTGCAAATCCATCAAATGATGCTCGCATTGGACTGTCATAATATGGCATCAAATTATCATGTATAACCACAGATTTTACACCAACAATTTTCTGTTTCAATGGAACAAGTGCTTTTGCTGCCTTTTGTTTTGCATCAATAATTGCATCAGCAATTAGATCATCAGAAATTTTTTGCAGCTTATCATCTGATAATTGAAATGAAACATTATCAACACGATTTGCTCCAGAAGAAACTGCAACATCAATTATGGTTCCAGCAGAATCAATTTTTTCAGTTTGTATTGATAACATGTTAGAAACACGATATCCAATTAGAATTTGTTGGTAATTACCATTAGAATCCTTTATGCTATCATATAACGGGTAAATTCTAAAATTTGATGTTTGAATATCATCTTTAGAAATTCCAGAATTGGTTAATGCAGAAATAACAGAATTTAATGCATTAGAATTTTTAGATAAAGATTCATTTGCAGTTTTTGCTTCAGAATCAACTCCAAGAATCATAATTAGTGTATCAGGATTTGAAGACGCAATTGCACTACCAGTAACATAGACCGTTTGCTCTGATGGATCATATTTTTCAAGCCAATGTGTAATTAACTCATCTGTAATAACATCTGAATCTTGAGAAATTGCTTGTTTTCCTGTCTGTGTTAATGTAACAGCAAATGCAAGAACCAAGATTACTCCTATGACCACTGCAAAGTTGATTCTGTTATCCATCGTTCTGTGAATATTTGTGTAGTATAAAAACCACAAAAAACTAAAAATTTTTAATAAAAAGCAAACAACAAAAAAAGTATGAGGCTATACTATTCACAAAAAACTGAGAAAGTGTTACAAAAATTTAGACTTACTCAATGGAGAGTCAAAATAAATGAAAAACTAAATGAAGAACATCAAAATCTTTCAGATAATTGGTTATCATGTGCATTAGGAGAACGAATGAAACTTGAAGGGCACATTCTAAAAAATATCAAAGATCTAAGTCCAGAAGCAATAAAACTAGGATATGATTTTTCTATAGCAATGCAAGAAAGAGATAATCAATCTGCACTAAAAATAATTGAAGAAATTGAGTCACTATCAACTATTTGGAGAAATGAGAATTAATGGTTGGTCTAATAGAACAAGAGCCAATTTTAAAACTAAAAAAACTGTTTGATACAAAAGAATTTGATGAAATAATAACATATTGCCATGAATTACTTAAGAAAGATGAAGATAACTTAATTGCTCTACAAAATATTAGTACCGCATATATCATGGTTGGGGCAAATAATGATGCAATTGAATACTGTGAAAAAATTCTAGAAAAAGATCCAACTGATGAACACGCATTAAAAAATAAAGTTTATGCAAATGAAAAACTTGAAAATCATAATGAAGTTATAATATGTTGTGATAAGATATTAGATAAATATCAGAACGACATAGATGCATTAATTGCAAAAGGTATAGCATACAATAAAATTGGAAATCATGAAAAGGCAATGAAAAATTATAAAATTGTATTAAATAATGATGAAAAAAATATTGATGCATTAATGAACATGGCAGTCACATTAAAATTTCTAAAAAGATTTGATGATGCTATACAATACTATGATACAATTCAAAAATTATATCCAAACGTTAAACGCGCATCAATTGAAAAATATGAATCATTTACGGAATTGGGTGAAAAGGATGATGCGTTTTTAGCTGCACAAGGTATTACAATTGATGAAGCAAATAAAATTAAAAAACAAGCTAAAGACAATGAGTATACAATACAACATGCTTTTTCATTAAGAAGGTTTTATGAATTAGAAAAAAATAATCATTAATTGTAAATTACTTTTAATTATTAGATCTTCTCTAAATTTGAAAATGATCTTAGTAAATTTGACTTTATACTGACATTATTTTATTTAGAATAAATAGTAAAAACTCGATTTTTAATGTCTAAAATCGAATTTTTAATGTCTAAAATGCCATTTTTGATGTCTAAAACTACATGCGAACTGGTGCATCAATTCCTAACAATGATAATGCATTTGCTAATGTCGATTGAAACGAAGAAACTAAACATAAACGTGAATTTTTTAAATTATCTGTTTCAGCATTTAGAACCATTACATGTTCATAAAAAGATGAGAATGTAACTGATAATTCATAACAATATCTAGCTATAACCTTGGGTGATAAATTGTTTGCAGCGTCATTAACTTGAAGATCATAAGTGGCAATTTTTTTAATAAGATTAATTTCATATTGATCTGTAAAATTAGAAAGATCATCATCAAAATTTGGTTTAATATCAGATTTTTCTAATATTCTTGATGCTCTAGCATATGAATACTGAATGTAGCTACAAGTGTCACCTTCAATTTTCAATGAAGTGTCTAAATCAAAAGATATGATTTTATCTAGATCAGGTTTAATCATTTCATATCTAATTGTACCAACAGATACAGACTTTGCAATTTCATTTAGTTCAGTTGTATCTAGTTTAGTGTTTCGCTTTTTTGATTCTTCAAAAATTTTATTCCTGAGCTTGGATAGTATTAAATCGGCATCAACATAAAGACCTTTTCTGCCTGACATTTGTACTGATTTCTCATTTGTTTTAAGTCCTAACTTTGATGCAGTATTTGCACTCAATGTAACTGACTCATAACCTAAATGAATGTATGAATCAGTGTCACTAAACAATCTCATTAAATCAGTGACTATTTTTTGTAAACGTATTTGCCTATTATCAATAACAGTAATTACTTCTTCTCCTGAAAAATTTTGTTTTGGTTCTGAGTTTTTCTCTAATGTTGTTTCATATAATATTTGATCATTTTCTTGTTTAGTATACACTTTATAATTAAATGGATCATCAATTATTCCTAATTTCCATGCTGCATATGGAATATCTTTTGCAATATAAGTTGCAACCCCATTACTTCTAACTAAAATTTTGTCTTCTTCATCTTTAGCAGATATAACCCAACAACCATCATTTTTACCACCACTCTCTAATCTAACTAAATTTTTAGATTTTAATTTTTCAAATATTTTCTCCCACAATTTTGAGTGAATAATTTGTGATTCGAAATTCAGACAATCATACGTAACTCCCAATTGCCATATTGTCTCTAATTGTGCTGATAGAACCTTTCTCGTTATATTTTGTGCGAATTTCGATGTTTCACTGTTTATGTCTTCAATTTCTTTTAAAACACTATGACGTTTTAATTCTAAATCTTTATCATTTGAATATTTTTCAGTTGTACCAACATACACTGAATCACCGCAATAATGATCAAACTTTTCATTATTTGGTGGAGTTTCTGAAAACCCACAATATCGAAATCCAACAATTATGTCTGCAACTTGTAAACCAGAATCATCAATGTAATTTAATACACGTACATCAAAATTGGCTTTTTTAAGTATTCTAGAAATTATATCACCAAGTACAACATTTCTAATATGACCTATATGCAATGCTTTATTTGGATTAACTGATGTATGCTCAACAATTAATTTTTTGTTATGACCAATATCAATATCTCCATATTGTTTGACAATAGATTCTAAAATTATTGATTTACTATAATTTTTGAAATTTATTTCGAAATTTATATGTCCTGCAGGATGTGATACAACTTTGGAAATTTCAGAATCTAATTTTTTTGAACAAAAATCAACTATTTTCTGTGATATTACTTGTGGACTTGAATGCAGTGTTTTTGATAAAAGAAATGCAACATTACATGTTATATCACCAAAACCAGGTTTTGAGAGTTCAACTGTAAAATTAACATTAGATATGTTATTTTCGGATAGATATGAATTGATTAATTCTCTAATACTTTTTAGGATTTTTAATAGAGCCATTTACATCTCAAATTCAGATTTGATCATATCTAAGCCTTCTAGAACTCCTTCTCCTGACTTTTTTGTTGTAACAATTCTAGCTATTTTCTTTAACTCATCTATAGAATTTTCTACCGCAATACTATTCTTTACTACATTAAACATAGGTACGTCTGTTTCACTATCACCAAATGCAATAGTATCATCTATATTCATATTTAACATCTCAAGTGCACGTAAAAGTCCAGTTCCCTTGTCTATTCCTTTTGAATTTACATGATATGCATATCCACTATCAAATAAATTTGCATCAAATCCTTCATCATCTAATAATTTCTGTCCTCTAGAAATGTCAAATGTACGATCTAATACTATCTCGGTCATTCGTGGAAATACAGGTTTTTCTTTAATTTCTTCATTAAAATTAGATTTAAGAAAATCATAAGCACGAATACAATCGCCTTTATTTCCAATCATTGTGTGTTTCATTGTATCTCCAGAAGTAATACAGCCTCCATTTTCACCAACAGCTAAATGAGTTAACCCTCCAAATATTGATAAAAGCCACGCTTCAACTGAGGATCTGCCTGTTACAAGTATAACATGATGACCGTTATCTTTCATTAAACGTAATTTTGCTAATACCCCAAGATGAATAGATCCCCATCCATTTAGAGTGATTGTACCATCAATATCAACAGCCAAAACCTTCTTTTTCAATATTTTTACACAAAATATACCAATAATAACTGAAACGATTTATCTCAAAAGCAACCTTTCATAACAAGCTAACGCAAGAAAAAATGAAGTGTAAGAGAAATGGGAATTCCAGAAAAAATTAAAGCAATACAAGATGAAATGGCACGAACTCAGATTAACAAAGCAACTGAGCATCATATTGGATTATTAAAAGCAAAAATTGCTAAATTAAAAAGAGAACAAGAAGCCGATCAAATTAAAAAAAGTTCTAAAAAATCTGATGGTTTTGATGTTAAAAGATCCGGTGATGCAACAGTTGTTTTTATAGGATTACCTAGTGTTGGTAAATCAACATTATTGAATAAACTTACAGGTTCTAAATCTGCAGTAGGAGCATTTCAGTTCACAACATTAACTGTGGTTCCTGGGGTTCTAGAACATAGAGGTGCAAAAATTCAGATGCTAGATTTACCAGGAATTATCAAAGGTGCATCAAGTGGAAAAGGATTAGGACGAAGAATTTTATCTGTAGCTAGAAGTGCGGATATTGTACTTCTAGTATTAGATGTTTTTCAGCCTTATCATGAAAATGTACTTGTAAAAGAATTAGAAAACATCGGAATTAGATTAAATCAAGAGCCACCAAATATAGTTGTTGAAAAATCAACCACTGGTGGAATTGCTATAGCACAACAAGTAAGACTAAAGAAAATGTCAGAAAAACTATTCAAACAAATTTTAAACCTATATGGCTATACTAGTGCTAGAGTTGTTATTCGTGAGGATGTAAATTCAGATCAACTAGTTGATTTTATTACAGGAAA
>CAYVQV010000039.1:0-7882 GCA_964454035.1 uncultured Candidatus Nitrosopelagicus sp.
TAGTATATGGTCCTGGAATTACTGAACCACCAAAAGGTGCAAAAATAATTCCTGTTCAAACTGTTACAGATATGTTCAATGAAGTAAAAAAACAAATGAAAAAAAAGTTTGATATTGTCATATTAGCTGCCGCGGCATCAGATTATATTCCAAAAAAACAATATTCAAAGAAAATTAAAAGCACAAGAAACTCACTAACTATTGAACTCAAAAAGGCACCAAAAATTATTGATCACATCAAAAAATTGCAAAAAGATGTATTCTTAATAGGTTTTAAGGCTGAGACAGACATCTCAAAAAAAGAGTTACTAGTACAAGCAAAACAAAAGCTAAGAGATTCCAAGGCTGATATGATAATTGCAAATGATATTGGAAAAAAATACTTTAAAGATACTAGATATAACGAATTGCTAATTGTTGACTCAAAAACAGTTGTGACTATTGGTAGAAATAAAAAAGAAAGAATTGTAAAATTAATTTGTAAAAACATTGAAAAAAGAATCTAAAAACACAAAATACAAACAGAGAAATATTCTGGTTTGGAATGAGGTAGCACCATTTTATCATAAAAGATGGGCAAGAAAGGAAATTGGTCCATTTAATGTTACAAATGAACTGATAAAACTATCAAAAATAAAATCTGGTGACAATGTTTTAGATCTTGCATGTGGAACAGGTCTTGTTACAAAAAAAATCACTACAAAAGTTGGAGTTTCAGGTAAAGTTTTTGCAGTTGATACATCAAAAACTGCAATAAGTATTGCAAAAAAGTGGGTTGGTAAGAAAAAAAATGTCCATTTTATTTTAGGTGATGCAGAGACAATCGAGTTTAAAACAAAATTTGATGTAATAACATGCCAATATGCTTTATTTTTCTTTCCAAATGCACAAAAAGTTCTAAAAAACTTGAAGAAAAATATCAAAAAAAATGGTATTATTGCAATGTGTGTTCATAGCAAGACAAACGTACCATATTTTGATAGCATACTAAATCCAGTAAAAAATTTTATTCCAGATTATTTACCAAAATATCCAGAGCTTGATAGATTTGGAACAAAAGATTCCTTTAAACAAGTATTTTCAAAAGCGGGCTATGAAAAAATTATTGTAAAAAAACTACTTTTCCAATATAGTCCAGGAGTATTTTCGGATTATTGGAATAATTACAAGAAATATCTATCAAAGCCATTAAAACAAAAATTCAATAAATTAAGTATACATCAAAAATCAAATCTTAGAGAGATGGTAAAAGATAACACTCTTCAATATACCAAGAAAAATGGAAAAATTATCTTTCCATGGGAAGTATTACTTTTGACTGCTAGAAACTCATAGACAGCAAACATAAATCTGTAATTAGAATGAAGGTAGAATATTGCGATCAAGAAGAAAAAGACTGATAAAATATTGTCAAAAGATAACCAAATGTGATACTCTAGTAACATTTGAACCAGAAAATTTGTTTTATTTAACTGGATTTTGGGGTGAAGCAATTGGAGTTTTGGATAAGAATTGTAATACAACAATTATTGCACCAGAGTTAGAAATTGGTAGAGCAAAGGATGAATCAATTGATTGTAATGTAGTAAAATCAGATCGAGGAATTAGTTCATTAACATCATTAAAAAAAATTCTAAAGGGAAATGTATGTACTGACTGTCAAAATTATTCCGTAATGCAATCACTAAAAAAATCATTTCCAAAAATGAAAAACTCGTTAGAACCATTTCAAAAAGCACGTGAAATAAAAGATGATAAAGAGATTGTTTTGTTAAAAAAAGCATCAAAAATAATAGATAACATGTTTAGTATCTGTGAAAAAAAGATCAAGATTGGACAAAAAGAGTCAGAATTACAATCAATTCTAATGTCATATGCAATTGAAAATGAAATGTTTGATACTGGGTATCGCTCTACATTAAATCCACTAATAATTGCAGGAGGGCCAAATGGTTCACTTCCTCATGCACAAGTAACCAACAGAAAATTCAAAGGTGGTGATCTAATAGTGGTTGATTTAACACTTCGCTACAAGGGATATGTTTCAGATTCAACAAGAACATTTGCTCTGGGAAAAATTTCTAAAGAAGCAAAAAATGTTTATGAAATTGTAAAAAAATCGCAAAAATTTGGACTTGATGCAGTTAAACAAAGAGTAACTTGTAAATCTGTTGATGATGCTTGCAGAAAAATAATCAATGATTCAGGCTATGGAAAATATTTCATACATTCAACTGGACATGGAATTGGTTTGGATGTTCATGAACTTCCTACAATCAGTACAAGAAGTACAACAAAGCTACAAAATAAAATGGCAATAACAGTAGAGCCAGGAATTTATATTCCAAATAAATTTGGAGTGAGAATTGAAGATTCGTTAATTGTAAAAGACAACAAGCCAATACTATTGCACAAGTTTACAAAAGAACTTGTAACACTTTAGACACTCTGATTTGTGGTAATTACGCACAAAAAAAATCTTGTAAAAAAAATTTAAATCAAAAGCTTTTATTCACTCCTGATCGCAGCAAAGCTATGCAAAAACAGGAAAACACAACATATCTGAAAGCAATCACTATACGTGACCCAAGTGATTTACACTCGATCAAAGAGGATATCAAAAAAGGAATGATCCTAATCTTGAGAGTTACACCTTTGGCACAAAAAGATGTTGAAAAACTTAGAAAAGTTGTTGAAGAACTTTATGTGATTGCAAGAAATGCAGATGCAGATATTGCACGTTTGGGTGAAGAAAGAATTATTGTTACACCAACAAACGTAAAGATTTGGAAGCCAGATTACGATCTAAAATAATTTTATTGCTTCTTGTACTTGTGGATAATGAGTTGTAACTCTGTACATTCGTCTAATTTGTGAAGAAAGATTTTCTGATTTTCGTCTTTCACCGTGATTAACAAGAACTCTTCGTAATTTTGGTCGTAATCTATGGACATATGACATCAATTGATTATAATCACTATGACCACTAAATCCTTCAAGTTTTTCAGTTGCACAATTTATTGTTACAACTTCAACTTTTCCATTTTGACCTAAAATTGATACTTGTCTTGCTCCATCCATTACTCTTCGTCCAAGAGTTCCATTTACTTGATATGACACAAATAGAAGTTTATTTTTTTTATCTGGTGCAATGTTTCTAAAATACTCTAAAACAGGACCGCCCTCTAACATTCCAGATGTGGCAATAATTATACACGGTGAATCGTCTCGTAATGGTTCTTCCCTAGCATCATGATTTTCTATATTTGTGAAATATTCAGAATCAAATGGATTATCATCTGTTTCTAGTATTTTTTTCTTAAGTTCACGAGCAAGATATTCTGGATGAGCTTCATGAATTGCTGTAGCCTCTTTAATCATACCCTCCATAAAAACTGGAGATTCAGTTAATTCGCCAGATTTCATATATTGATCAATAACCATCATTAGTTCCTGAGCACGACCAACTGCTGGAATTGGTATGAGAACTTTTCCTCTTGCGTTTAGAGTTTCGTTAACTGACTTGACAAATGCTGATTCAACTTCTTCTCTAGTTGGTTGAATGTCTTCTTTTGCGCCATATGTACTCTCTATAAGTAAAGTTTCAACACGTGGAAAGTTTGTATTTGCACTCTCAAGCATTATACTTTTTCCATATTTTATGTCACCAGAATATACAAAATTATGATCGCCATTACCAATGTGAAAATGACAAGATGCTGAACCAAGTATATGACCAGCATTTGCTAGTACAAGTTTAATGTCAGGGGAAATATCAGTAACAGTTCCGTAAGAAAGTGTAATTGCTTGCTTCATAATTTGATGAACATCTCGTTCTGCATACATTGGTGTTCTTCCTTGTGCTCCTGCAACTTTAATTGCATCAAGCTGAATTAAATTCATCATTGGAAGTGTAGGTTCTGTACAATAAATTGGACCTTTGTAGCCATATTTACACAAAACTGGTAAAAATCCTGTATGGTCTAGATGTGCATGACCAATTACTATTGCATCTAATTCATCAAGTGAAATATTAGCCCAATCAAGTCTTGGAAAAGATTCTGATGGAGTTCTGGCACCTGGATTAACTCCACAATCAATCAAAACTTTGCTATCAGCAGTAGTTAGAAGCATACATGAACGGCCTACTTGACCAAAACCACCTAAAGTTAATAATGAAATTTCAGATTTTTGTACCAATCGTGGTCGAAATATTTCTTCTCCAATTTCTTTTAGCTGTTTTGCTCTTTCTGAAGATGATACTTTTAGATGGTAATTAATGGCCTTTAACGTGCTAGATGGGTTAGTTGTTGCCTTTCTTACCCTAAGCTTCCATCCAGTCTGCTCTGTAACCTCAGCGTGATTAAATTCTTCTGCATTTCTTTGACATAGCCAAGGTCGTTTAACTTCAATTGCTACTTCGCCTGTTGCTGTATCAAAGAATGTTGCAGTTAGATCAGCATCTTTTGGAACACATTGATCTAAAATTTTTCTAGCTTCCTCTTCTGATTTTCGAATTTTTTCATCAGTTCTTATAACAATTCTTTTTTTGATTTGATTTACAAGATTTGAAATTATATCGTTATTTTCCATAAGAAATCTTGGCTTGTCTGTATACAAAGCAATTCTAGGACCTTCATAATCAATTTTTGTAATGTTTGCCTCTTTAGGAATACTTTGCAGTACGGTTGCCATTATATTTTGGGCATTTTGAGGTTCCTGATTTTGTTTTTTTTGCAATTATTGTAAGTTTTTAAAAAATTTCTAAATTTCTAATACAGCTTTTTTCCTTTCATTTTCCAAAAGACGGAATCCATTTTTGTCAATCAATGCAACATTAATTCCGTCACCAGTGCCTATGTTTCTTGTAATTGCTGCTTTAACGGCACGTAAAGCAATTGATTTTGCTTCATCCAAAGTCAAATCTTCTTTGTATTCTTCTTCTAATAGACCATATGCAACAGGTGAGCCACTTCCGGTTGTAACATAACTTTTCTCTTCAACAGAACCAAACATGTCTATGTTGAAAAGTTGTGGTCCTTCATTATCATATCCACCAAGTAAAATATCAGCAATGAATGGATAACCTCTATTTTGATGAAACATTAAAGATGTTAGTCTAGAAAGCGATTTAATTGGAATTGGTTCTTGATTTTGAATTCTGTAAACATTTGCATGATAACGTAAAACATCAACAATATTTTGTGCATCTGCTACACCACCAGCCAAGGTTAATCCTGCATGCTGTTCAATTTTTTGAATTTTCATAGTATTATTATTTGCAATAAAATATCCTGCACTTGCTCTCATATCAGCACAAAGAACAACACCATCTTTTACCTTAATTGCTACTGTTGTAGTACCATGCAGTATTTTTTCTTCAACATTGTTTGACATAGAATTACCTCGCTTGAGATAGTATTAATACTATGGCACTCTTTTAAATAACTTTGTTATCGAGGTGGTGTAATGGGAACAAAAAGAAAACCATCTTCTCATACAATGGAACTTCCAAGACAAATTGTTGTAGGTGAAAACAATATTCAACAAGTAGGTAAATTCCTAAAGGATTTAGCAGATCCAAAGAAAGTTTCGATAATTTCAGGCAAAAATGTAAAAAAGATTTTTGGTGAGCAAATTGACTCGTCACTAAAAGATTCTAAAATTCTTCCTATTTGGCATCTAGCAAGCTCAAATCAGATTAAACATACAAATGCAATTCAAACAAAAGTCAAAAACGTAAAAACTGATCTAATAATTGGAATTGGTGGTGGAAGATCAGTTGATATTGCAAAATTATGTTCCTTTAATCTCAAAAAACCGTTTGTTAGTATTCCAACTTCTGCATCTCATGATGGTATTGCAAGCCCTTTTGTTTCTGTAAGAGGTGAAAAACCTCACTCACTTGTAGCAACAGCTCCATTAGGAGTTTTTGTCGATGTCAATGTGATAAAAGGAGCACCAAAAAAACTACTTGCAAGTGGATGTGGTGATCTTATGGCAAAAGTCACAGCAGTTAGGGATTGGGAGCTTGGACGTGATAAAAAAGGAGAATATTATGGTAGATATTCAGCCGATTTAGCTTCAATGAGTGCTAAAATTTTGATTGAAAGTTCTCCAAGCTTTGCAAAAAAAGGAATAGATGCTAGAATAATTGTTGAGGCATTAATCAGTGCAGGTGTTGCATCTTGTATTGCTGGAAGTAGCAGACCATGTTCTGGTGCAGAACATTTGTTTTCACATGCAGTGGATCATATTGAATTTGGTGTTGGATTACATGGAGAAAAAGTTGGAATTGGTGCAATCATGATTGCAAAATTACAAGGTCAAGATTGGAAAAAAATTGTTAAGACATTAAAAAATGTAGGAGCACCAACAACTGCAAAAGAAATTGGACTGAAATCTAAAGTCTTAGCAAAAGCATTAACTATAGCTCAATCACTTCGACCAGAAAGATACACAATTCTGAGTGAAAAGAAAATGACAGAAAACAGTGCAATAAAACTTGCAAAAAGTACTAAAGTACTATAATTATTTAGTTTTAGACTCTACTTCAGGTTTCTTTTCAGGTTGCTTTTCCTGACTTTTTGATGCCTGTTTGTTATCATATGTCTCAATGAAATTAATTTTTTGTATAGATGGTGAAAATTTGAAAATATCCATTTGGACAAAATGTTTGATTACTGCAAGACCTTCTGCTCTAAAGATCTCTTCAGGAATTGTGACATCAAGTGAATTTGCAGTTTTCTTAAAAACTAGCTTATCATCATCTACTGGCATTCGTGATTTTAGAATTGCTGAAATTTTTTCATCATCAGCATCAAGTGATTTTTTTACATTAATTTCGTAAAGAATTGTTTTTCCGGCAAATCTATGATTATAATCTATTTGAACTCTTCCAGAACCAATATAACGTATAATTCCTCTTTTATCATCAACTTCAACTGTATCACCAACTGAAACTTTTTCAGCATCTTCTCCAAGCTTTCTTAGTGGTATCATTCGAACTTTTCCTTTATCTCTAGCACCAAATCCTTTGTCAGGACTTACTTCAATGGTTTTTTTATCACCTACAGATGTTTCAGGAAGTGCATCATCTAATCCTTTGATTACCCATGACTCTCCAACTGAAACTAATTTTGGTTGATATTTGACGTTTGGTTCATGAATAGAACTTTTTTTGGCATCATCTTCTATTGTAGTTTCAAAAACTTCTCCAGTATCTTTTATCTTAGCAGTATAATCAACTAGAATTAATTGTCCTTTTTTGAATGCCAACGTAGTCGATTTTGAATTTCCTTATATTAAGTTAGAGCGAATCAAGTGGCTTTAGTTTTTCTTCTGCAGTTGTTAGACCTGCTTGAGCATCAGTATCGTATCCCATCATTGTCAATGTTGATGCAATTCCAGATATACATCTCATTACGTGATAACGGTGTACTTCACCCATACAACCAACTCTGAAAACCTTACCTTTTAGATTACCAAATCCACCTGCAACTAAAATTCTGAATTTTTTTGCTAGTGTATCTCTAAAAATTTTATCTTCAAGACCATCTAGATAATTCAATGCAATAACTACAGTAGACCTAGAATTTTCATTTGCAAATGGTGATAATCCAATTGCTGAAAGTCCAGAGTACAATGCATCAGAACATATTCTATGACGCTGAATTCTTTTCTCCATACCTTCTTCAAGAATTATTCTCATTGCCTCTCTGTATGCATAAAGCACAGGTAATGCAGGAGTAAATGGAGTGTGTTTTGCTTCGTCATAATATTTGAAATATCGTGGTAAATTGAAATACATTGTATTTGGAGGATTGGCTTCCATGTATTTTCTAGTTCTCTGATTAATACAAATTGGTGAAATTCCAGGTGG
>CAYVQV010000040.1:0-7738 GCA_964454035.1 uncultured Candidatus Nitrosopelagicus sp.
AGGTAATTGTTAAAGGAGATTCCATGAATTTGCTAGAAGGATTAAACAGACAAAGTGTTGTAAGAATTTCAGGTAAAATACAAGCAAGTAAAGCAAAAGACTTTGATTTTGAAGTTTTGGCAATAGAAATACAAATTCTTGCAAAAGCAGAATATCCTCTTCCTATAGATCCAATAGGAAGATTAGAGAGTGATATCGACAATCGTCTAAATTCAAGAGCGTTAGATATGAGAAATCAAAAAACTGCATCAATTTTTAAGCTGAGAAGTAAAGTTTTGGCATCAATAAGGGAGACATTAATCAAAAAAAAATTCATTGAAATTAACACCCCAAAAATTATTGGTAGTGCAAGTGAAGGTGGAGCAGATTTATTTGGTCTAGACTATTTTGGAAGACAGGCATACTTAGCTCAGAGTCCACAGTTATACAAAGAACAAATGACAATTGGATTAGAAAGAGTATTTGAAATTTCATCATTTTATAGAGCAGAAAAATCACATACAGGTAGACATCTGAGTGAGTTCACAAGTGTGGACATTGAAGCTGCAATGATGGATTATACAGATGTCATGAATGTTTTAGAATCAATCATAATAGATGTTTTCAAAAACACGTCTGAAAATTGCAAGATTGAACAAAAAGAAATTGGATATGAAATTAAAGTTCCAAATTCACCATTTGAAAAAGTGACATACAAGCAGGCACTAGATGAATTAAGTGGTTTAGATATTAAACTAGAATTTGGAGAGGACTTACAAGACTCACATTTGCGTAGTTTAGGAGAGAAACATCCTGGATTTTTCTTTTTGACAGACTGGCCAATGAAACTAAAACCATTTTACATTCATGAAAAAGATAATGATCCTTCACTATCACGTTCGTTTGACTTGCAATATGGATATCTTGAATTGTCATCTGGTGGAAGGAGATTACATGATCCAGAACAACTAAAATCTAGACTAAAAGAACAAGATTTAGATCCTGCAAGCTTTGAAGAACATCTGAAAACATTTGGATGGGGAATGCCTCCACATTCAGGATGGGGTTTAGGATTAGATAGACTAATGACTGTTCTAATAGGAATCGATAATGTTAGAGAAGTAGTTCTTTATCCTCGTGATCCTGATAGACTTAAACCATAAAATTAACAATTTTTTTATCTGATAAAAACAGATTTGATATATGAAACAGTGTGAGTTTTGTGGTTCATCTTTTGGAGAGAGAAAGTGCTATTTTTGTGAAAAAAAATGCTGTACGTCTTGTATGGTTGATGATCATTCCAGATGTAAACAATGCTTCATACAAAAAAGAAGATTAAATGCTTCACAAATTTTAAAGAAAAATAAGATTTTACTTGGATTTATAGGATTTTTATGGTTATATACAGTATATCCAGGACCTTTCATTCCAGGATTTGATCCAATATTTTATTGGATAACATTAGCTGCGGCAGTTTTGATAATGATACCAATTTGTTTAATGCTGTTTTTCTGGTCTCTAAACCCTCCTGCGTCAGATATCAAAAAAACAAAAGATTAGTTCACAATAATATTAACTACAAAAAAATAGATCAAAAAACCAATCAATAATGACTAGAACAATTAATGATCATAAGAAATTATGATGATGTATGAGCACGTCACATGAACAACGTAGTAGAGCAGCTAAACTGGGTTGGATAGGACATGATTTAGCCTCTCTAAAGAGAAGCTATGCATCAGTTAAAGGCTGGAATACAAGAAAAAAACAATAATTAATTCTAGGAAATTAATTTATTGGTTATTTCTTTAGTAAATTCTGTAGTTGATGTATTGCCACCAACATCTTTAGTAATTATTTTAGATTGTAAAACATCTAATACAGCATTTTCTAATTTGTTTGCAATAAAAATTGAATTCTGATCATTATTTTTATTTCCTAACCACTCTAACATCATTTTAACGGATAATATGAAAGATGTTGGATTTGCAATATGTTTTCCTGCTATATCAAATGCTGCACCATGTACAGGTTCAAACAAACCAAAATCGTCTCCTAAATTTGCAGCAGGAGCCATTCCTAATCCTCCAACTACTTGTGACGATTCGTCTGATAATATATCACCAAATAAGTTAGTAGTCACTATAACATCAAATTCATGTGGCTGTCTAATCAAATTCATAGCGCATGCATCAACGTACATGTGATCAAATTTTACATCAGAAAATTCCTTTGCAACAGATTCACAACTTTTAGCAAATAATCCATCTGTTATTTTCATTACATTAGATTTATGAACACATGTAACATGCTTTTTCCTATTTCTTTGAATTGCTGTATTAAACGCGTGTCTTGCTATTCTTTTTGAGGCTTTTTCAGTGATTATTCTCAATGCTACTGCAGAATCATCAACCATGAATTCTTCTCCAGTATAAAGATCCTCAGTATTTTCTCTTACTATAACTAAATCAATATCATCTCGTAATGCGGGTGTATTTGGATATGATTTTGCTGGACGAATGTTTGCATAAAGATCAAGTTTCCTTCTAAGAACTACAATTACATCAGCTGCGCTTTCACCCACTGGTGCTTTCAAGCATGCATCAGATGATTGAATTGATTGAAAGGTTTCATCAGGTAAAGCATGACCAAATTTCTCTAATGCTGCATCACCCGCTTCCAATGAATTTATTTTTGTTTTAACATCAAATTTATCATGTATTGTCTCTAATACAGAAATAACTGATTCTGACAATTCAGGACCAATCCCATCACCAGTGATTAATGATATATTATACATTTCAACATCTTTTTATTTTTCTAATGATTAAACTTTGTTTTCTCTTAAAATACTCTTTAACATTATTCTGTTAATACCGTCAACCATTGCTTGAACACTAGTAGTAACAATATCTTCACCGATTGATTTTGATGAAATAATATTTCCACGTGCATCTTCAACTTTTACAGTGACTTCACATAATGCATTAGCACCACCAGATATAGAATCTAATCTGTATTCTTTTAATCTAACTTCATCGGTTACTTGTCCAGTAATCTTTTGAATTGCATTTAATGCAGCATCAACAGGACCTACACCGTAATCTGTGGCAACCATTTCTTTTCCATCTATATTTAATTTAACAAATGCATATGGCATTGTACCAACACCAGTTGAGACAGAAAATCCTGCAAGTTGAACAATTCGTTTTAATTTATTTTCACCAATAACTTCATTTGCAATAGAAAGTAATTCAACCTCTGTAACTTGTTTTCCCTGATCACCAATACTTTTTACCTTTTCAAGAATTTGTTTTGTTTGTTCTTCATTAGGTACTATACCATATTCTTTTAACATTGCATTCATTCCATGAATTCCAGCATGTTTTCCTACTTGTAACCAACGAGTTCTACCAACAATTTCAGGACTAATAGGCTCATATGTTAAAGGATTATTCAATACACCGTGTGTATGTATGCCTGATTCATGACCAAATGCATTTTCACCAACAATGGCCTTATTTGGCTGAACTGAAATTCCAACTAACTTTGATACATATCTAGAGGTTTCATAAAGTAATTTAGTCTCTATGTTAGTTTCCCATTTTTGTTCAAACTGTAAACTATTCAATGCCATTACAAATTCTTCTAATGATGCATTTCCTGCACGTTCACCAATTCCATTGATTGTAACATGTGCACATTGTGCACCTGCTTGAATTCCGGAAATGGCATTAGCCACTGCTAATCCAAAGTCATTATGACAATGTACACTAATTGGTAATTTTGTTGCCTCAATTGCGTCTTTAGTAATCTCTCCAATATACTGTGGAGTTGAATATCCAACAGTATCAGGAATATCGATTCTATCCGCACCTGCTTTTGCTACTTCACCAAAAACTTGTTTTAAGAATTCTCTATCAGTTCTAGTTGCGTCCTCTGCAGAAAATTCTACTTGTAAGCCTCGTGATTTTCCATATTCTACAGCATCAATTGCTTTTTCTAATGCTTGCTCACGTGTCATTTTTAATTTATACTCTAAATGAATATCAGATGTTGCAATGAATGTGTGTATGTAATTTAAGCCACAATCAACGGCTGCATCAATATCTTTTCTATTTGTTCTTGCTAATCCACATAATTCTGAATTTAGATTTGCACTAGTAATCATTTTTATTGCTTTACGTTCTCCGTCTGAAATTACAGGAAACCCAGTTTCAATAGCATCAATTCCCAATGCATCTAATTTTTTAGCAATATTGAGTTTTTTTTCAGGAGAAAGTGAAACACCTGGAGTTTGCTCACCATCTCTTAACGTTGTATCAAATATTCTAATTTTCAATGTTTACTCCTTTGTAAGGCAGTAATTCCAGTACGTGCTATTTCTAATATTCCAAATTTTTTAGCTAATTCTTCAAATGCCGAAATTTCATGTGGAGTAGATGTAATTTCTACCATGATTGAATCTTTTTTGGCGTCATGAGTCTTTGCACCATATGCACTAGCCAATTTGTTAATCTCCATGCTATCTTCTGGTTTACTCACTTTTATCTTGAACATGACTAATTCCCTATACACTGTATTATTCTCATCTAATCTACGAACTTCTATAGTATCAATCATTTTATCAAGTTGTTTTACTATTTGTGCAATTTGTTTTTCATCACCTATAGTAGTTATGGTCATTCTCGAATATTTTGGGTCTTCAGTTATTCCTACAGATATACTATCTATATTGAAATTCCTAGACCTGAAAAGATGAGTAACCTTGAATAATATTCCAGGTTTATTTTCAACTTTAATTGATAATATTGCCCACATTGTAATCACTATGAAGGTAATATCATTTCCTTTAATGATGTTCCAGGTGCAACAAATGGTAAAACGTCTTCTTCAGGATCAATTGGAATGTCAATAACAGTTGCAACATCACTGTTTAATCCAGTTTTTATTGCTTTTTCAAGCTCATCCATTGATTGCGCACGAATGCCCTGTGCACCGTATGATTCTGCTAATTTAACATAATCCGGACATTTTTTTAAATCAATTCCAATCATGCGTCTGTCATAAAATGTTCTTTGCCATTGAGCAACCATTCCTAATGAGTAGTTATTAATTAAAAAAACAATAACTGGCAAATCTTCTAAGACAGATGTAGCGAGTGAGTGTTCTGTCATGTTAAAGCTTCCATCACCTGCAATGTCAACTACTGGAACATCAGGACGTGCAGTTTTTGCGCCTATTGCAGCTGGAAAACCCCAACCCATTGTACCTAAACCAGTTGAGCTGAAAAATGTACCGGGTTGTATAACATCATAAAATAATGATGCCCACATTTGATGTTGGCCAACCTCAGTTGTTACGATAGATTCTTTTGGTAACACTTCTCGTAACTTCCTTAAAATTTTGGCTGCACCCATTTCACCTGGATGTAATTTTAAATTTTCTCGCCAATAATCTTTAACTTCTTTAACATGCTTTGACCATGGACTACCATCATTACTTTTCAATGCTTTTTTGAGAAGCATTTTTACCATTATTCGTAAAGATGCTTGTACATCACCTACCACTGCAACAGATGTAGTTTGGTTTTTCCCAATTTCAGCAGGATCGACATCCATATGTATAATTTTCAAATTTCTTTCAAATTCTTCAAATGTTCCTACAGAACGATCTGAGAATCTAGTTCCTATAGCTAATACACAATCGGCTTCGGTCATTATTTTATTTGCTTCAGCATGGCCATGCATTCCTATAGGTCCTAATGATAATGGATGGTTTTCAGGAAATGCACCTTTTCCTTTGAAAGTAGTGACAACAGGTATCATTAACATTTCAGCAATAGATTGTAATTCTGCAAATGCTGATGATATGATTACTCCACCACCTGCTAAAATTATTGGTTTTTCTGCTGACAAAAGTAATTCTATTGCTTTTTCTATACTAGGAATATCGGGATCTGTCCATGGATGATAGCCAGGTATTCTAACTTCATCTGGAAATGTAAATTTACCATCATTCTGTTGAACATCTTTTGGAATGTCAAGTAAAACCGGACCAGGTCTACCTGTTTCAGCAATGTAAAAACCTTGTTTGACAACTTCTGGAATTTCTTCAGGTGTTCTTGGTTGATAAGAATATTTTACAGCTGGATTTGCCATTCCAATAATATCACTTTCTTGAAAAGCGTCCTTACCAATCATTGCAACTGGAACTTGACCAGTTACTGCAACCATTGGTGCAGAATCAGCTTGTGCAGTAGCTATACCTGTTAACAAATTTGTTGCACCTGGACCAGAAGTAGCAAAACATACTCCTGGTTTTCTACTAACTCTACCAAAACCATCTGCCATATGAGCTGCATCTTGCTCATGTCTTACCAATATGTGACGAATATTACTTTTATACAATTCATCATACATAGGTAAGTTTGCACCACCCGGTAAACCGAAGACTTCCTTAACGCCTTCTTTTTCTAGGGCTACCATTAATGCCCTTGCACCAATCATATTATCATTCATATTATTATTCAACTTTCAAATCACCATAATTTTAATTATTTTAAATTTCTGGTTATAGACTAGAGTACCAGACCAACTAGCAAAAGAATACCTACTGTGCTATTTGAACTAAATTTCTGCATTTGCGATCTTCAACTAATAGATCCACTAATAAACATTCTTTTTTGATTACAAATGATCATATGTCAGATAGAGAAGATATTATCAAAATCGTTGAAATGTTTTTTGAAATAGGAAAAACAAAAGATTTGAGTAAATTAAAAGAAATTCAATTAAATGACACAAATTTTTCAAGTTTTAGTGATGTTCAGCCTTATGATTTGAAAGATTACAAAACATCAATAGCGTTAGAAGAACTCAGATTTGTTAGTATTTCAGATTATGATTATGAAATAAAAAATCCTAAGATTAGTATTTTTAATGATTCAGCAGTTTTAGCATTTGAATTAATGCAAAAAGGGATGCTTGTGGATAACAAAGCGTATACTGGTGAACATATTACAATTATAGGAAGAGCAACATTTGTTCTATGGAAAAAACCAACATGGAAAATTATTCATATACATTTATCAAAAATTAATAAATAGATTATAGTATATCTATTGAGTTGCTTTGGATGGTTTCTTTGAATTGTTTTGATTTTTGTTGAATGGTTTCTTTGAATTGTTTTGATTTTTGTTGAATGGTTTCTTTGAATTGTTTTGATTTTTGTTGAATGGTTTCTTTGAATTGTTTTTTGTTTCGGAACACAGTTTAAGGAATAATTTATGAGCCTGTTCAACAGTAGCGTCACTGTGAACTATTGCACGTACTGCTTTAATCATTGGAACAGGATTATCCGATTGCCATATGTTACGACCCATATCAACTCCAACTGCTCCAGCCTTTATGGCATTGTATGCTAATTCTAATGCTTCTTTCTCAGGTAGTTTTTTTCCACCTGCGATAATTATTGGTACAGGACATGATTCAACTACTTTTTCAAAATTTTCACAAAAGTATGTTTTTACAATATGTGCACCTTGTTCAGCAGCAATTCTACATGCTAATGATAGATATCTTGCATCTTTGCCCATATCTTTTCCTACGGCTGTTACTGCTAAAACAGGAATTCCATATTCTTCAGCTTCATTAACTAACCTACCCAAATTTACAATTGACTGATGTTCAAATTTAGAACCTACAAAAATAGACATTGCAACTGCACTTGCGTTAAGCCTTATTGCTTCTTTAATACT
>CAYVQV010000041.1:0-7487 GCA_964454035.1 uncultured Candidatus Nitrosopelagicus sp.
CCTCGTATGGAAATTTTGATTTGATTAATGCCAAAGAGAACGCAATTTGGCCTGTAAATCGAATATTACCCTTAACACCTTTTGAGGAATTGATAAAATCCTTTGGCATTTTTTCTTCCTCATCTATTATGCGCTCAATAAAATATTTCCAATTTTTCAAAAGTTCAACAGCATATATTTTTGGAACGATTATTACACCGCCATTAAAATAGGGAATTGTTTCTTGAGCTGTGCAACTAGTTTTGAATCGTTCCTGAGGAAATGGTATCTTAAAGTAATCAAACAGTTGTTCCCAAGCATCCAATGTGAATGGATCCCGGTCTTCTGGTTTAGCCAAAATTTTTTCCTTTAATAAAAATTCAGAAAAATCTCGAGAAACTACAATATCAGTATCTAACATCACAATAACATCTACATCTTCTTTAATTCCTTCCTCAAGAATATGCAATGCATTTGCCTCAGGATAACGATCATGAACATCATCATTTATTCGAATTTCAACGTCCAATTTTTCTAATATTTCTATGATTAACTGATCTGGTTCCTCTGTAAACGAAGCAATTTTTTTAGAATTTGAAAGACTTCCGCCATAATTCTGAATTGTCTTAAAAAGATATTCAGTTTCAAGATTTCCGTATTCATTGTTCTTCTCTTTTACATTACAGCCAATTAGAGTTTTTATTGATTCCATAGTTGTCATATTTTAATTCCATATTTATTGTAGGGTTATTATATTTTCATTATTTTGTGGTTATAAAATCAAGGATTTGATTTATTTTGTATTTGCCTTGATAGTATTATTTTCTTTTAAATTTTCCAGATACAAAATATATCGTTTTTTAAATCTACCAAACCATATTGCACTATAACACCATTGATATGGATCTTTTTCTTTCACTAAGTTTTCAAAACTATATGTTTTTTGATTTGGTATTAGTTCATTATTGTTTAAAAAGAAGTTTTTCCAGTCAAAATCAGATGTGTTAGTTTTTATTTCTCTCAAATCATCGCGTGTACTTAAGATAAAAGTTTGAAATTTTACAAGGTCGTCTAATATATGATTATCAATTGTAAGATTAAATTCTTCCTTGAAAAATTCTAAAAATTCTAGGATTTCTTGAGATAAAATCTTTCTATCATGTACTAATCTTAACCAACTTGCTTCCTCAATTGGCCAAAATATATTACCTAAGTCTGGATCATGATGATCCCAACCTTGCCCTGAATAACCCTTATCCCTATACTCAATCACCAAATCATATTCCTTAGAAAATAATGAACTACTACTCATCAAATATTCAATGAGTTTATCATAAAATTGCATTAATTCAATATTATGAGTTTTCTCAAAATAATTTGAAATGTAATAAAGAATACCAAAACTATGAAAAACTTGGATTAACCACGAATAGACAAACATATCTTTTAGATTATCTAGACTGAAGGATTTAGCGGCAATTGTAATGTATTCATATTCAGGTTTTCCTCTATGGTCTATTTGTGAATGTGCTAAGTAAATTGGACTTTTAACGGTTTGAATCTCATGGTATTTCTTGTAAGTTGGATCATTCATTGGTGAATTTGGTAAAACACCACAATGGTAAATATGGATAGAACCAATATTTGGATCTTTTATCAATGTAATCAAACCTTTTTTAAAACTCTGAATAGTTTCACCAGGAAGACCCATGATAATTTCTGTATAAGTTGGAATTCCATTTTTTCTAAATTCTTCAGTTAATTCAGAAAATTCATCAAATTTAATATTCTCTCGTTTTATTATATCAAGAGTCAGTTCATCTAGAGATTGAACAGATAATGTAACAGCTCTTAGTAAACCGGCTGTTTGAAATTCTTTTGCGATAGGAATTATTTTTTCTGAGGAAAATTTTGCCCAATTTGGTCTGACTGTCTGAGGAAATCCATGTTGCAGCGAGGTTTCTTTTAATTTTGTTGCAATTTCCATGTCTTTTTCTTGGAATATTCCAAAATTAGCATCACAGCAATCTACATATGGAATTTTATTTTTACCAAACCACTCAATTTCTTTGAATAATCTTTCATTTTGGAATTTCCTAAGTTTTGTATTTGTTGCACTTCCCCAATCACAAAAAGTGCATTGATATGGACAGCCTCTATTTGTTTCCCATGAACCAACCCATTCAACATCAGCGTCGCTATCGACTAATTCCCATACTGTGTCTGTTAAATATGGTGATGGTATAGTTTGAAGTTCGTTAATTCTTACTTCAGATGGATTTTTGAAATATTTTGTTTCAATTCCTTTAACATTTGAGAAATCTTTATCAGTCAAATATGCGTCAAAAATATTTTTTATTATATATTCACCTTCACCATGAACAAGGATATCAACAAAAGGATATTTTTTAAAAAATCCTTTTGTTTCTAGTGGAACCTGTGGACCGCCAAAAATTATTGTACAGTTTGGATTAATTTTTTTTATTTTTCTAGCAAGATATGTCGTGATTTCCCAATTCCAAACATAACATGAGCATAATAGAATGTCCGTATCTATACATTGTTTAACATAATCATCAACATTTTCTCTAAAAACAAATGTTTTTTCAAATTTACACGAATCAGAAATTTTTTTATCAGTCTTAAGATATGAAACCAATAAGCTAATACTATATGGAAAATGAATTCGTCCGAAATATCTATAATTAAATTGTGAGCTATTTACTTTAATCATAAAAATTACTTCCAGCTACAACCCCAATTATAGATATATCTAATACTGTTGTATTTATTATTGTCTTAATCATTGAATTAAAACTAGATTAACTAGTTTTAAATTTTAGTTATTTTCTAGTTTTGACTGTTAGAATTACTTTCTTCATTGTTAATTATATTCTCAACTTGATTAGCAGCATCCATGCAGGTTGAAATTTTTCCTGAAAAAATTGTAATAACATTCTTATCTATTCTTTCAACTAAGGTTGGTCTGTCATCAGTAGAATTGACTTCTGGTAAAACTGTTTTAATACTAAATGACGATCCAACATATTTTGCTTCACTAAATTTTGGAAAAAATCTACTGCCAGAATTTAAGAATGAATCTAGTTTGGTGATTGATGGATTTTTTATTAAGCCCTTATCTAGTAATGGAAGGAATTTTTCATCTATTTTTGGGAATTTACCCACATTTCGTGAGTGGACTGTGTTTACTACATCACCTATAATAAAATAATTTTTTGTACCAACTGGATCAATTGACAAGAATGGTCCATCCATAACTACTATACTTTTGTTATGAAATTCTTGTGGTAGCTCAAGAAAAATTTTTTCGCATATTTCAAATTGATAGTCATGCTGCTTTTCTTTATAATTATCTAATAATGAATTGATATCTGCATATGTTGCTATTATTACAAAGTCAAATTTCTCAAATACATCTTTTTCTGCTTTAGTATTAAGAAGTACCTTTACACCTACATTTTTTAATTTTTCCCAACAAATTTTTTTTAATTTTTCATAATCAAACAGTTTCTCCTTTACTTTTACACATAAATCAACAGAATTAGCATCAACAATATCCAGATTTATTTTTGAGAATTCAAGATTGTGTTTCTTACAGAAATTAATATAATCATTAGATGTAATATAACTGTCAGATTTTGATATACAATAATAATTTTCAGTTCCATTAATTATTGCACCAGAAAATTCTTCTAGAAATCCAATTTCAGAATTTAATACTTGTAATGTTGTTTTTTGACTTCTTGGATAATGATAACCTCTGTGAATTCTACATTGATTTACATCTGATGCGCCCTTAAGAATATCAGAATTTTTTTCATATATTGAAACATCGTGTTGCCTAGATAATTTTATTGCAGTAGTTATCCCAAAAATACCACCACCTATAACAGCTATTTTCAATTGAGTCACTTTATGTTTTTATTAATGATATAAATAGCATCAATAGATTTTTCTAAATCTGTGTAATTTTTTTTAACAGAAATCATGTTCTTCAAAAATTCTTTACATTCATTCTTTAATGGTGAAGTTTTAGGTACAAAAAATTCCTTATACGTTAACTGGTTTTTATTAAATTTGAATAGGATCTCATCTTTCCATTGGTAGAGATTTTTTGAAGTTTTGATAATTATTGATCTTTGTTTGGTCGATGACACTCGATTTATGACTATAAAACACTCGAGATTATTTGAATACTTCATTTCTAATGATAAAATATCACATTTTGTAATAACACCTTTACTAACATATACAATAATTTTTTTTGGTTTTCCTACTAATTCATTTGTAATAATAATATAATGAGTCAATAAATCGAATGTTAGTTTTTCATTAAACGTTCCAAATTTTTTCCAATCAAAATATAAAAATTTAATCTGTTCATTTCTTGAAATATCTTTTAATTTTTTTAGTATTGAATGATACAAAAATATGCTTCCGACAAATAATGTTAAATTATTTTTTTTTGCAATTTCTAAAAGATTTTTTGCATTTTTTACATTTGTATCTATAGGCTTTTCAACAAAAACATGTTTTTTATGACTCAATGCTTTTTTTACTAACGAATAATGTGTGTGAATTGGGGTTGCAATAACTACACCATCTACCTCTAAATCATCTAAAATAGTATCTAAATTACTAGCGTAATTTATCAGTGGGTAATTTTTTTTTATCCATCTAATGTTAGATTTGTCACCTTTTGAATAACAATATTTAATTTTAAAATACTGTGAAAATTCTGCAACAAGATTTTTCCCCCATTTTCCAATTCCAATTATTGCTATGGTTTTCATTGTTTATTCAATATCCTCAATATGTGATCTACTTGGTAGATATGCATATTCTAGTGGGCTACAGTATTTTTCGTAGTATTCTATTACAATTTTTTTAATATTTTCTTGGCTCAAATCATATCAATTATTTTTTTTTAGAAGATAATTTCCAATAGCAAGTATGTCAAGATCAGAATTTTGAAAAGTATGTAATGCAGCTTCCGGATCCCAGACAATTGCATCACCGTGAAGATTAAATGAAGTATTCAAAATGGCGCCTCTTCCAGTTTTGTTTTCAAATGTCTGAATAACTTTTTCATAACCTGGATTATGTTCTGTATCTACAGTCTGAGGTCTACAAGTAAAATCATAAGGATGTATTGCTGCGATTAAATCATTTCTTTTGTCTGTTGTTTCAAATGCTAAAATCATGTAAGGTGCAATTTTTCCATTAACTAAATAATCGTCAATTCTACTACTAAGTATTGATGGACCAAATGGCATCCAAAAATCACGCATTTTGATGGCTTTGTTAATTCTTCTTACAAGATCTGAGTTTGATGGGTCAGCAATGATTGATCTGTTGCCTAATCCACGTGGTCCCCATTCCATTTGACCACTAAATCTACCAATAATATTTTTAGAACTTGCCAAAAGTTCTCCAACCTCTGAATCTATGTCTTCAATATATTCGGCCTTATCAAATAGACCATGTTTTGTTAAAGTAGTTTTAATTTGTTCATTTGTAAACGAAGAACCAAAATAATTACTTACTAGTGGAATTTTTATGGGCTTGTGACCATTTTGTAGCTCTAATTCATTATAACCCATTAGTGCAGCACCAACAGCAAGCCCCTCATCTGATGCAGCAGGGCAAAAAAATGCATCGTCTACACAATCAAGTGATAAGATAGCTTGGTTAGCTTTAACGTTTAAGAAAGCACCACCTGCACATGCAATCTTTGTAATGTCTGTTTTTTTTATTATATTTTCCACCCAAGAAGTAAATAATTTTTCAAACCACACTTGTGTTGCAGCAGCAATATTATCAAATCTTTTCTTATGTAATAACTTAACAAGGTTTTTTTGAATTAATCCAAAAGATGCTAGATTCTGTTTGAAAGTGATATTATTATCGGGATCAATATTGATAATTTTTTTTATTTCTTCAATAGCATTGTCAGGTTTCCCATAAGGTGCTAATCCCATTACTTTGAAAGCATCAAATGCATATTCCATTCCTAAGTATTCAGTTATACTAGAATAAAATCCACCCAAAGAATTATGCTGATTTGTTTCTGAATTTTCAATTCTTTCTATCTCACCATTTACGGCAATATTTGCAGTACTACTAATCCCATCACCCCATCCATCAGCAGTCAAAACTAGAACTTTTTCATGTGATTCCCAAGGACTTAGATAGTATGCAGCTGAGGCATGTGCTAAATGATGCTCAACAAAAAAAACTTCCTTTATAGGAATATTCAATTTACTTAAAATTTTTTTAAATCCTTCAAGTTTCTGGATTCGCTCATGATATAGATAAAGTAAATCTAATCCTTTTTGATTTGAAGTTACCCAACTCCAATTTATCATAGAATCTGAAAAATTAGGAAATCTTTGAAAATGTTTTGGAAATCTTAGATCTGCAGTTCCTACAACAGCAATTGCATCAGTTTCAGAAGGATCTATTTTTGCAATGTTATAAACTTCTTCAATACTTTTCAATGGATAACCTGATGCATGTTTTTGGTTTGTTATTCTCTCTTCATTTATTGCAGCTAAAATCTCCCCATTTCGTACAAGTGCAGCTCCTGAATCATGAAAATTATGAATTCCTAGAACGGTGAGATTTTTTTTCATCATTTTTATATTTTTATAGAATATTAAAACTGATTCTATTGTGTATGACTAATGTATTTAATTTTTAATAAAATTATATAGTGATAAATGAATTTATAAATATAAAATGTCCTTATTGGAAGATACTGAAAAACTAATTGATATGTATAAACTTGGTGAAGTAAAAAAAGTTCTAAATATAATTGATGAAGAATTACTGAAAGTTCCCAATACACATACTTTCCGCCAGAGAGGGATAATATCTATAAACTATGAGAAAAAATTTGGTTTAAAAAAATTTTTGGAACATATAATAAAAATTAATCCTAATGATCCTGAAATTCTATCTAGATTGGCACTAATTTTTGAATTAAATGGAAATATTGAAAATGCATCTAATTTTGCAGATAAATCACTAAAAATTGATTCTGACAATAAAACTGCATTACAAATTAAAGGAATTATTGCCTTTAATAATGATGAATATGAAAATTCAATTAATTATTTTGAGAAAATTTTGATTAAAAATGAGAATGATTCACTGGCTTTGCTGAACAAGGGACTTTCAATGGAGTTAATGGGTAAAAGCGAAGAAGCTATGAATTGCTTTAAGAAATTATTTAATGTTGATTCATTAAGTAATGAATCGTTAGATAGTCTTGTTTCCTATATTAGGGATTTCGTAGGTAATGATTTTGCTAATTCCTATGCAGATCAAATATTATCAAAACATCCAGATGACAAATTGGCATTAAAAATTAAAGATAATGTTATTCTTGAACAAAGTAAGGTGAGACAGAAAATTTTTGAGCTTTTCAATAAATATCTCCATAGAGCACCTGATAATGATGGATTGGATTATTTTGAAGAATT
>CAYVQV010000042.1:0-7340 GCA_964454035.1 uncultured Candidatus Nitrosopelagicus sp.
TTAAAAATAAAATATGATGACTGAATATAATGATGAACTACGTGTGCCATACGGAATGGCAGTTCATGATACAGAAGAAGAAAATGCAGTTTTAGAAATTATAAAAAATAAAAAAACCATAATGGGTGATAAAGTAAAACAATTTGAAAATGAAGTTTCAACATTATTTGGTAAAGAATTAGGAATTATGGTAAATTCTGGTTCATCGGCTAACTTGTTGGCATTTGAGGTATTAGATATTCCTGAAAATTCTGAAATTATAACACCTATACTCACTTTTGCTACTACACTTTCTCCAATCATAAAAAAAGGATTAACACCTGTATTTGTTGATGTTGAACCTGAAACTTATATTGTTAACATAGATCAGATAGAAGAATCCATAACATCTAAAACAAAAGCACTAATGATTCCTTCTCTTTTAGGTAATGTTCCTGATATGAAAAGACTAAGAAAAATTACAGATGACAATAATTTAATTTTTATCGAAGACTCTGCAGATACACTAGGAGCTACATTTGATAATGTTCCAACTGGAAAATT
This sequence comes from uncultured Candidatus Nitrosopelagicus sp., assembly GCA_964454035.1. Classification (GTDB taxonomy): domain Archaea; phylum Thermoproteota; class Nitrososphaeria; order Nitrososphaerales; family Nitrosopumilaceae; genus Nitrosopelagicus. The sequence continues at coordinate 544 of CAYVQV010000042.1, forward strand.
TTCTGATGTTTCAACAACTAGTTTCTATGGTTCACATATTATCACAGCAGCTGGTGAAGGAGGAATGATTTGCTGTAATGATAAAAAAATGGATGAAAAATGTAGAATTCTTCGTGGCTGGGGAAGAAGTTCTGCTATTAACGAATCAGAAAAAATTGAAGACAGATTTAGTATTGAATTAGATAGCATACCATATGATTCAAAATTCATTTTTGCAGAAATGGGCTATAATTTTTTACCAACTGAAATTAGTGCTGCATTTGGATTAGTTCAATTAAAAAAATTAAATAAATTTGCACAAATTAGACAAAAAAACTTTGAAATTTTAAATTCATTCTTCATGAATGAAAAATTCTTCAAATTACCAAAACAATTACCACAAGTAAAAACATCATGGCTTGCATTTCCATTAACCATTAATTCAGATGCTCCATTCTCAAGAATAGAGATTGTTAAATATTTAGAGTCACATGGAATTCAAACTAGACCAGTTTTTACAGGCAATGTGTTACGACAACCAGCATTTAAAGAAATTAGTTATAAAAATATGGGAGGAGAATTTGATGTTGCTAACAATATAATGAAAAATTCATTTTTGATTGGTTGCAATCATGGATTAAATGATGAACATTTAGAAAAAATTAAAGTAACTTTCAAATCATTTCTTGATAAATTTTAATTTAGGAATGTATGAATAGAATTATGGAATCAAAAATTGCGTTAGTTACTGGTGCATCTAGAGGAATAGGCAAATCAATTAAAGAAGTTCTTAGTAAGGATGGAATAGAAATTATTAGCCCAAACAGAAATGAACTTGATTTATCTTCATCTGAATCTATAGATAAATTTCTCTCTCAAACATCAGCGGATATAGATATTATCATAAATAATGCAGGAATTTTAAAAGTTGGAGAACATAATGAATTTTCAAGTGATGATTTTCATGAGATATTGCAAGTAAATGTTGTAGCACCATTTAAAATAATTTCTGGATTTGTTGAAAAAATGAAAATACATAGTTTTGGAAGGATAGTAAACATAAGTTCAGTTTGGGGACAAAAATCTAAAAAAGGAAGAACGCTGTATTCATCTAGTAAGGCAGCACTAGATGCTTTAACAAGATCTTTAGCTATAGAATTTGCATCTTACAATATTTTGATCAATTCTGTTGCTCCAGGATATATTGAAACAGATATGCTCAAACAGTGTAATACAGAAGAAGAATTATCTATTATTAGAGATACTATACCTATGAAACGTTTTGGTAAAAAAATTGAAATTGCTGAATTAGTAAGATTTTTGAGTTCTGAGTATAATTCATACATTACAGGGCAAGTTTTTACAATTGATGGTGGTTATACCTGTAAATGAACAAAAACTGAATAGTAATAATTTTTAGATACAATTATACAAAATTAACATGAAAAGACTTTCAGAATTATCTAATAGAATAGATGGTCAGCCTATGTTCAAACTTCTTGATAAAGTAAAAAAACTTGAAAATGAAGGAAAAAATATAATTCATTTTGAAATTGGTGATCCAGATTTTGCAACACCAGAAAATATTTCTAATGCAGGAATTGATGCAATAAAAAATGGGTTTACACATTATGTAAGTTCATCTGGTTTAACAGAATTTCGACAGAAAATTTGTGAAACTACTGAAATGTCTAGAGGATTTAAACCAAATATAGATCAAGTACTTGTTACTCCAGGTGCAAATATTGCAATATTTTATGCAATTAGTTGTATAGTTAATCCCGGAGAAGAAATTATTGTACCTGATCCTGGGTTTCCAAGTTATTATTCAACAATAAAAATGTGTAATACAAAAGCTGTCCATGTACCACTTCTCGAATCTAATAAATTTAGAATGAATCCAAAAGATATTGAAAATTCTATTACAGAAAAAACTAGAATGATAATAATTAACTCTCCACAAAATCCAACAGGTTCTGTTATGACAGAAGAAGAGATAAGAATGACTTATGAAATTGCAAAAAAACATGATCTGTATCTTTACAGTGATGAGATTTATGCAAGAATGGTTTACAAAGACTCTGTTTTTAATTCACCATCTGTGTACGATAAATGCCAAGAACGTACAATTATCTCTAATGGATTTAGTAAGGCATTTGCTATGACTGGATGGAGATTAGGAGCAGTTATTGGACCGTCAAATGTGGTTGAGAAAATGAAATTATTACTTGAAACAACATCATCATGCGTTCCACCATTCATACAAAAAGCTGGGATAGAGGCAATTGAAGGGGAACAGACATCACAAAAAATCATGTATTCCGAATATGAGAAAAGAAGGAATATGATTGTGGATGGTATAAATTCTATTCCTGGATTAAATTGTATTATTCCAGGTGGCGCATTCTATGTTTTTGTTAATATTAAAAAAACTGGAATGACAAGTGAATCTTTTTGTGACTATATCCTTGAAGATTCTGGTGTAGCAATACTTCCAGGAACAAGTTTTGGTGAATTTGGGGAAGGATTTATTCGGATCTGTTATGCTACTAGTCAAAATGAAATAAAAAATGCACTTGAAAGAATCAAAAAATCAATAAGCAAGTTAGATTTGTAAAAACTATGCGTGTTGCAGATTTTGTAGCTAAGTTCGTTTTAGAAGAACTAGGTGTTGAACATGTTTTCACATTAACTGGAGCTGGAATTATGCATTTAACAGATGGTCTAGCATCTAATAAAAAACTTAAAACGATTTGCCCACATCATGAACAAACTGCATCAATGGCATTAGAAGCATATTCACGTGCTACAGAAAATTTTGGAGTTGGTATATTTACTACTGGTCCAGGAAGTACTAATGCAATAACTGGATTGGCAGGTGCATGGCAAGACTCTGTTCCATGTTTATTTATCTCTGGGCAAGTAAAGGTTGCAGAAGCATCATCTCAAACAGGAATAAAAAAACTACGACAATTTGGAGTTCAAGAATTAGATATCATACCTATTGTTGAGTCAATAACAAAATATGCAGTTACAGTTACAGAACCTGAAAAAATACGTTATGAGTTAGAAAAAGCAGTGCATATTGCAAAATCAGGAAGACCAGGACCAGTTTGGATTGAAATTCCTATGGATATACAAAGTGCTATAATTGATGATGATTTAGAAAAATTTGAAACTGAGCAAAAAGAAAAACCAAAAATTGATAAAAATCAAATTGAACTAATAGTAGAATTACTACAAAAATCAAAACGTCCAATTATAATTTCTGGTCAAGGAGTAAGAATTTCTGGGGCTATAGAATTACTCTCCAAACTTGTTAAATTATTCAAAATTCCTGTTGTCACACCTTATCTAGGAATTGATACCATTAGACACGATGAAGAATCTTACATTGGGAAAACCGGTGTAAAAGGTGAACGCGCAGCAAATCTTGCAATGCAAAATTCAGATTTGATATTATCTATAGGTTCTAGTCTACATGTTTCTGTCATTGGATATAATTATCAACAATTTGCGCGAGAAGCAAAAAAAATAATTGTTGATATAGATGAAATTTCCCATGCAAAAAAAACTATAACCATTGATCAATTTGTACATGGAGATGCAGGAGATTTTCTAAATTTATTATTAGAACAATTAACAGAAAAAAATCCATTAAATTATTCACCATGGTTAGAAAAATGTAATGATTGGAAGAAAAAATATCCAACATGCCTGCCTGAATATGAAAAGACAGAAAATGAAGTTAATTCATATTTCTTGATTGACCAGATCTGTAAAAATTCTAAGGAAGGAGACATATTTGTTGCTGATGCAGGTGGAACTTTTTATGCTGTATCACAAGCTGTAACACTAACAAAACCAAATCAACGCTACATACCATCTAGTGCTATGGCTACAATGGGATATAGTCTGCCAGCTGCAATAGGAATATCAACTGCAACAGGTAATAGGGTAATTTCTTTTACTGGTGATGGTTCTCTACAACAAAATATTCAAGAATTTCAGACATTGGTTGAATATAATTTGCCAGTAAAATTATTTGTGTTAAATAATGATGGATATCATTCTATACGTACATCACAAACAAATTACTTTGAAAAACGATATATCGGCGAAAGTTCACAGTCTGGAATTTCATTTCCTGACACAGTAAAAATTGCTGAAGTATATGGTATCAAAGCATTTAGAATTAATCAACCATCTGAAGTTAATGATATTGTAAATCAGGTTTTAAATTATGATGGACCTGTCATATGTGATGTAATTGTTCCTAGAGAGCAAGAGATTGTACCTACAGTTGCATCAAGAGTAAATGATGATGGTAGCATGTCCTCAAGACCACTGGAAGACATGTATCCATTTTTAGATAGAAAAGAATATAAAAAAAATATGTTCGTTAAAGAAATTTAAAATGAGATTATTATTAGAGGTATCAATATATGAAAACAGTAGGTAACAAAATGAATGAAATTATTGAACATGATGTGAATACTATTTTAAATTCTTCAGTACCATGGAAAAAACTTGAAGGAAAAACGATTTTAATAACAGGTGGAAGCGGTATGATAGCTTCATATCTAGTTTACACATTACTTTATTTGAACAAAAAACTTACAAAGAAATGTAAAATTTTTGTTTTAGTGAGAAATAAAATAAAAGCAAAAAAAGTATTTAAAAATTTTTTAAATGATCCATCATTAGAATTAATTTATCAAGATGTTATAGAAAAAATTAAAATTAAAACTAAAATTAACTATATCATACATGGTGCTAGTCCAGCAGATCCAACAAAATACAAGAATAATCCTATAGAAACTATATTACCTAATATTATTGGAACAAAAAATCTACTAGAGATCTCATTACACAAAAATTTTAATGGATTTTTATTTTTATCTAGTGGTGCCATATACGGTGATTTGAATAAAAATATTACAGAAAATAATTATGGCTTTCTAAATCCACTTGATGCTAGATCATGCTATGCAGAAAGTAAAAAAATGGGTGAAAATATGTGCTCGTCTTGGTATTATGAAAAAAAAGTTCCTATTAAGATTGCCAGAATTTTCCATACATATGGACCTACAATGAATTTGAATGATGGGCGTGTATTTTCATCTCTTGTATCCAATGTAATAAAAAATAATAATTTAAAAATTTATTCAGATGGTAAAGCTATTAGACCATTTTGTTATATCACCGATACGATTTCTGCGTTGTTCATAATTTTGCTAAATGGTAAAAATGGTGATGCATATAATGTTTCTAATCCAAGTCAAGCTGTTAGTGTAAATCAATTAGTAAAAACTATAAAAAATATTTATCCAGAAAAAAAATTAAAAATAATTAGGAATAATAAATTAAAAAGAAATCAACGTCATGATGATACAGCAATTCAGAAGCCTGATATCTCAAAAATCCAGAAACTTGGTTGGACACATAATGTTTCAATCAGCAATGGTTTCAAACGAACTATAGATAGTTTCTTTGAAAATAAAATAAAGCAAAAAATGATCAACGTTGCAATTTTAGGTGCAACAGGACATATTGGGCAAAATGTTATCCATAATTTTAGTAAAGAAAATAATTACAAATTATTCTTATTTTCTAGGAAAATTAAAAAACTTGAAGAAAATATAGCACAGTATAAGATAAGACAAAATCTTTTAATTAAAAAATATAGTGAATTTAATGATTTTAAATATAATATTATAATTAATTGTGTAGGAATTAGTGATCCTAAAAAGATAGAATCTTCTGATGGAAAAATTTTAGAAATTACTGAAGAGTTTGATTCAATGACGCTGAATTATTTGAAGAATTATCCTGAAACTAAATTAATTAATTTTAGTAGTGGTATAGTTTATGGAAGAAAATATGATTTTCCAATTATAGAAAAAAATCAAAATACTAAAAAATTTAAAAATATGGAATCTGAATATTTTCTATCTAAGATTAATTCAGAAAAGAAACACAGAAAATTAAAACATTTGAATATTATTGATTTCAGATTATTTTCATTTTTTAGTAGATACATGAATTTAAATTTTAAATTCTTTATGTCAGAAGTTGTCAAATCTCTCATAGAAAATAAAATATTAATTACAAATGAACTGAATTTTTATAGAGATTATATTCATCCAAAAGATCTTCATTTACTAATAAAAAAATGCATGGAAAAAAAATCTATAAACATTGCCTTTGATTTGTATAGTAGAAAACCAATAGAAAAATTTGAACTTTTAAACTATCTCAAATCTAATAATGATCTAAAATTTAAGATTAAATCAAAACCAAATGATTCAAAAAGTAAGAATAATTATTATTCAAAATCGAAAAAAGCACAAATGTTAGGGTATAAACCCAGATATTCATCATTAGACACAATTTTAGATGAATTACAATACTTTTTGAAAAATTAAGAACTTGTTAACTAGTAAGTATAAATTTTATAAATTGTAATCCATATTTCAATGCCTTATCTTTTTGAGTAACACCACTTTTTGAAACACCTTTTCTTTCTTTGAATGTAACAGGTATCTCAACTACGCGTAAATTATTTTCAATTGCACTCTGTGTAGTAAACAATGTAATTGTAATATTATCAACTCCATCTACAAATTCTTCAGAATCATTCTTAGTAAAATCTCCAATTATTTTTTCTAAAGACTCTCTTCTTATACATCGATAAGAACAACCGACATCTGTTAATTGTGCTACTCCAAGATGTCTAGAATTAAAATATTTTAGTTGAAAAAATGCTCCCAAGAATTTATTTCCCCAAACAAGAAATGTATCATTTTGATTTGTTT
>CAYVQV010000043.1:0-7185 GCA_964454035.1 uncultured Candidatus Nitrosopelagicus sp.
TCATTAGATAAAACAGGTTTACAAGAAATGAAATTTCTTGATGAAATGATAGATCAAGTAATTATTTTAGATAAATCTAAAAATATTTGTTGTGCTAATAAAAGTGCAATTGATCGTTTTGGGCCTAATATAGAAAGTCAAAACATTTCATCAATATTAAGAGATTCAAATCTTCTAGAAAATATAGATTTATCAGTTAGTGATAAAAAAGCTAAAATTATAGATATAGAAATTAAATTACCAAATTTTCAATTTTATAAAGCGAACATTATACCTGGTCCATCAAAGTTATGCGATCAAGATCAATCAGTAATAATTTTTTTAAAAGATTTGACTGAAATTTATAAAACACAAAAATTTAAATCTGATTTTGTTGCTAATGTCTCTCATGAATTAAGAACACCGCTACAATCAATTAAATTAGGCTTAGAAACTATAAATAAAGGTCATGCTGAAAATGATTTTGAAAGTCAAAAAAAGTTTATGCCAATTATAATTCAGCAAACTGAAAGAATGGAAAGCTTGGTTAGTGATCTGTTATCATTATCCAAAATTGAATTACAAGAACATATAAGGCCAACTACTGAAGCTGATTTAAATGAAATAATAAGTCATGTTATTAAAGTTAACTCCGATTTATTAAAAAAAAGAGAATCAGTCGTTGATTATAAAGCTGACAAAGGTTCACATAAAATTTTAGGTAATAGAGATCGATTAATAGAAATTTTTACAAATTTATTAGATAATGCTTCAAAATACAGCAACAAAGGTGTGTCAATTAACATATCATTAAAAATTAAAGATAATTCCATTTTATATTCAATAAAAGATAATGGTGTTGGTATACCTAAAAAATATCTGCCAAGAATAACTGAACGATTTTTCAGAGTAGATCCAGCAAAAAGCAAAGAGGTTGGTGGTACAGGTCTTGGACTAGCTATAGTAAAACATATAGTCAATCAACATAGAGCTTCAATGAATATTCTCAGCGAAGAAGGCAAGGGCACTGAATTTTTGATAGAATTTCCTAAGTTATAACACAACCTTCAATTTATTTTTTGTAATAAAACTTTCATATTGATGTAATAAATTTTCAATAAGAATCTCATATTTGTAACTTGTAAATTAACAAAAGGAAAAATTAAAATGAAAATAATTAAAGTCTTAATATCGTTTCTAGCAGTTTTTGCATTTATTTCTAATGTACAAGCTAGAGATCAAATTAAAATAGTTGGATCTTCTACAGTATACCCGTATGCAACTGTAGTCGCTGAAACTTTTGGTAAAACTGGAAAATTTAAAACACCAGTTATTGAAAGTACAGGTACTGGTGGCGGAATGAAATTATTCTGTGCTGGTGTTGGTACAAACCACCCCGATATTACAAATGCATCAAGAGCAATTAAATCAAAAGAAAAAGCATTATGTGAAAAAAATGGCGTTACAGAAATCATTGAAATTGTAGTTGGTAATGATGGTATTTCTTTTGCACATTCGGTTAACTCTCCTGATATTGATTTTTCTAAAGAACAATTGTGGAGAGCTTTAGCTCATGAAGTAGATGTAGATGGAAAATTAGTTGCTAATCCATATAAAAAATGGAGTGATATTGACTCAAGTCTTCCCTCGAAAAAAATTGAAATACTAATTGCACCACCAACATCTGGTACTAGAGATGCCTGGAATTCATTAGTTATGGGCAAAGGTTGTTCAAAAGCAGCTAAATCTCTTTTTGAAGCTAACGGAAAAAAAGCTAAAAAAGAATGTGCTAAAATGAGAGAAGACGGTTATGCAGTTGAAGCTGGAGAGAACGATACGTTAATAGTTCAAAAACTTGCTTCAAATCCTGATGCATACGGTTTCTTTGGTTACAGTTATTTAGTTGCTAACAAAGATAAAATTAAAGCAGCAGCTATTAATGGTGTAAAACCAAGTCTTGAAGGTATTCAAGATTATTCTTACCCGATTGCTAGACCTTTATTTTTCTATGTAAAGAAAGCTCACATTGGAGTAGTTCCAGGAATTGAGGAATTTATGAAAGCTTTTACTTCCAAGAAAGCAATGGGTCCTAGAGGTTATTTGGCAGAAATAGGTTTAGTTCCTTTAGCATCAGATAAATATAAAGCTATTAGAACTGCCGCTCTAAAACTAGAAACTATATCTATCAAGTAATTTAGTTAATTAAAAATTAAGGCCAGAATTAATTTCTGGCCTTTTTTTTTATTTTCAATTTACAGTTTAACTTTGTAACAAAACTGTAACATTTAAATCATAGTGTCCCATTAAAATGAATTTAGTAATTTTAATTTTGATTGGGATTTTTAGTTACACTTCATTTATTTATGGAAGATCAAGAATTAAAAAGATTACTACCAGTCAGTCAATCAAAATTAATGCATTACCTAATTACTATGGATATTATTTAGCCTTATGGTGTGCGTTACCATCACTAATAATTTTATTAGTTTGGTCTATATTTGAAGCTTCAATTATTAAGGGATTGATATCACAAACATTAAGTCAAAATGAGTTAAATGTTTATACGAGTGATCAAATAAATCTAATTTATCAAAAAATAGTATCCCTTTATAATGGAAATTTTTCAGGAACAATTACAAATGAAATTAAACAAGGGGCTGAAGATTACAAATCATTTTTATCAATAGCTCAATCTTCAAAAGTAGTTTTGTTATTATCAACAGCAATTTTAACAATTACTTATGGAATAAAAAGAATTTCAAAAAACAATAAAGCAAGACATGATGTTGAAAAAATTTTAACAGGATTACTTTTTGTTTGTTCTTTGGTTGCAATACTAACTACTCTTGGGATTATTTTTTCTTTGTTATTTGAAAGTATAAAGTTTTTTTCAGCAATAAATATTTTTGATTTTTTATTTGGTACTTCGTGGAGCCCTCAAAGAGCTTTTGTGAGAGATGCATCAGCAATTTCTGCAGAAGAATATGCTGATTTAAAAAATGCTTTTGGTTCTGTCCCACTCTTTGCAGGTACAGCTTTCATAGCCTTGATCGCAATGACTGTTGCTGTTCCCATAGGATTATTTTCTGGAATTTATATGGCCGAATATGCAAGCGTAAAAGTTAGAAAATTTTCAAAACCTATTATTGAAATATTGGCTGGTATTCCAACTGTCGTATATGGTTTTTTTGCAGCTCTTACTGTAGGTCCTTTTTTTAGAGAATTTGGTGAAAAGCTTGGTCTTGAAGTTTCATCTGAAAGTGCGCTTGCAGCAGGATTAGTAATGGGAGTGATGATTATTCCTTATGTATCATCCTTATCAGACGATGTAATTAATGCTGTGCCTCAATCATTAAGAGATGGCTCTTATGCTGTTGGGGCAACAAAGTCTGAAACAATTAAAAAAGTTGTCATACCCGCAGCCTTACCAGGAATAGTTGGATCTATTTTGTTAGCTGTATCGAGAGCTATAGGTGAGACAATGATTGTTGTAATGGCAGCAGGGTTAGCGGCAAATTTAACAATAAATCCCCTAGAGTCTACAACTACGATTACAACACAGATTGTTATGCTTTTGGTTGGAGATCAAGAGTTTGATAGTCCAAAAACTCAATCAGCTTTTGCTTTGGGATTAACTCTTTTCTTTGCAACGTTAATTTTAAACTACATCGCTTTAAGATTTGTTAAAAAATATAGAGAAAAATATGACTAAAGAAGAACGTATAAAAAAAAGATATAATTCAGAAAAGCGATTTAAGCTTTATGGAATTACCTCAGTTGTACTCGCAATTTTATTTGTTGTCTTTTTAATTAACGTAATATTTTCTAAAGGTAGTAGTGCTTTTAAAAAAACAACAATAAATGTTGAGGTTAATTTTACTCTAGACTCTTTATATTTAGATGAAAATCCTAACAAAGATGATCTAGAGAATGTTGAATATTATGATCTTGCAATTGAAAGTTTATTAAAAGTTTATCCTGTTAATGGCTTAAAGGAAGAAAAAGCATTAATTAATTTATTTAGCCCAGATTACGAATATGAAATACGTAATTTTTTAATAAAAAATCCTAATTTTATAAATAAGAAAACTATTTTAAAATTAACTGCCTCTGATGATATAGATCAATTGCATAAAGGCAATTACCCAAGACATTTACCTGAAGACCGAAGACGAATTAATGATTTTCAGTTGATGATGTATGACAAGTTAGTTGAACAAAATAAAATTGATAAAATTTTCAATAATTACCTATTTCAAAAAGGTGATTCAAGAAACCCAGAACTTGCTGGTATTGGTGGAGCTTTAGTTGGATCTTTTTTTACTATAATTATAACTTTATTATTATCTTTTCCTATAGCAATATTTGCATCAATATATTTAGAAGAATTTGCTCCTAAAAATCGAGTTACTGATTTCATAGAAATTAATATAAATAATCTTGCAGCAGTTCCATCGATAGTATTTGGTTTATTGGGCTTGGGAATTTTACTTAGTACATTTGATTTACCAAGATCTACACCTTTAGTTGCAGGTATTACACTTGCATTAATGACATTACCTAGAATTATTATTCCTTGCAGAGCTTCTTTAAAGGCTGTGCCACCATCAATAAGAGAAGGTGCATTAGCGGTAGGTGCCTCTAAAGTTCAATCAGTAATGCATCATGTTGTGCCTCTTGCTATTCCTGGAACCTTGTCTGGAACTATTATTGGATTAGCTCAAGCTTTAGGTGAGACAGCACCACTAATCTTAATAGGAATGGTAGCTTTTGTAGTTGATATACCTTCAATACCCACTGATCCATCTGCATCACTACCTGTTCAAGTCTATTTATGGTCTGAACAAGCTGAGAGAGGTTTTGTAGAGAAAACATCAGCAACTATTATGATACTTTTAAGTTTTCTAATCACATTAAATTTTATAGCAGTTTACCTAAGACAAAAATTTGAAAGGAAATGGTAATGATAAGCAATAACATTAAAATAAAAGCTCAAGACTTGAATGTTTACTATGGAGAAAAACAAGCACTCTTTAATGTAAATTTAGATATTCATAGCAAAGAAGTTACAGCATTAATTGGTCCATCAGGTTGTGGAAAATCAACTTTTATAAGATGTATCAATAGAATGAATGATGTTATTGATATTTGTAAAATTGAAGGATCAATTAAAATTGATGATAAGGAAATAATTGATAATAATGTTGATGTCGTAAGATTAAGAGAGTCAATTGGAATGGTTTTTCAAAAACCCAATCCATTTCCTAAAAGTATATATGACAACATTTCATACGGCCCATCTATTCATGGCCTAGCAGATAATAAATCTGATATGGATACAATTGTTGAAACTAGTTTAAAAAAAGCAGCATTATGGGAAGAGGTTAAAGATAGATTGGATGAACCAGGAACAGGTCTTTCTGGAGGACAACAACAAAGATTATGTATAGCAAGAGCTATATCTGTAAATCCTGAGGTAATATTGATGGACGAGCCTTGTTCTGCTTTAGATCCTATAGCAACAGCCAAAATTGAAGAATTAATTGATGAATTAAAAAAAAGTTATACAATAGTAATTGTTACTCATTCAATGTCACAAGCTGTAAGAGTTTCTCAGCGAACAGGTTTTTTCCATTTAGGAAAAATAATTGAAGTAGATACAACTGAAAAAATATTTAAAAATCCTGGTAATCAAATGACCCAGGATTATATCACAGGGAGGTTTGGATAAATGTCAGAAATATCACATATAGTTAAATCATATGAAGAAGAGCTTCAAAACTTAAATGATAATTTGATTAAAATGGGAAGTTTAGTGGAAAAACAACTTTCAGATTCAATGGAAGCAATAATTAAGGTCGATAAAGAAGCTGCAGATAATATTATAAAAAATGATGCAAAAATAAATGAACTAAGGGCAATTATTGAAGAACAAATTGTTACAGTTCTTGTAAAAAGAGCTCCAATGGCAATTGACTTAAGACTTACAATTTCAACTTTAAAAATTTCAAGTGATTTAGAACGAATTGGAGATTTAGCAAAAAGTGTTGCTAAAAAGATTAAACCTCTCCCGCATGATTTACCTGAGGAACTAATTGCAAGTTTAAGAAGATTAGGAGACTTGGTTCAAAGACAATTAAAAGATATTCTTGATGCTTACTTAAAAAAATCAAAAGATTTAGCGATAAAAATTTGGAAAACTGATGAGAAAGTTGATGATTTAACACATACAGCCATGAATGAAGTTGCTGATTTTCTAGGTAAAGATAAAAAAAATTTAGATTTAGCTACGCACTTACTTTTTGTAACAAAAAATATTGAAAGAGCAGGAGATCATATAACTAATATTGCAGAGTCATTATTTTACCTTATTGAAGGTGAGCATATAGAAGGAGCTAGACCTAAAGGAAAAGATTTCGATTCAAATTCATGACTGCAAATATCTACATAGTTGAAGATGAAGAGCCAATTATTACATTAATCAAATATAATTTAGATAAAGAAGGTTATAAAGTTTCTTACTCAGATAATGGCAATGATGGAATTAAAGAAATAAAAAAAAAATTACCTGATCTTATTTTATTAGATTGGATGTTGCCTGACATTTCTGGTGTAGAAATTTGTAAGAACCTAAAAAAAGATAATAGATTTAAAGATATTCCTATTATTATGCTAACCGCAAAAGGAGAAGAAGAGGACAAAGTTAAAGGACTTAACTCAGGTGCTGATGATTATATAACAAAACCTTTTAGCTTCCCTGAACTTTTAGCTCGTGTAAAAGCACTTTTGAGAAGATCTAAACCATCTGTCATTTCAGATATAGTTGAATTTGATGATTTAAAAATAGATAGAATGACACGACGTATTTACAGAAAAGATACCGAGGTTCATCTTGGACCTAAAGAATATGAGTTATTAAATTTCTTTATAAAAAACCCTAAAAGAGTTTATTCAAGAGAACAATTACTTGAAAATGTTTGGTCAGAAAACATTAATGTTGAAACGAGAACTATCGATGTTCATATAAGAAGATTAAGACAAAATATTAATCTAAAAGGAAGTAAAGAATTAATTAGAACTGTTAGATCAGCAGGTTACTCACTTGACTAATTTTTTTAAAATAAAAACTGCAAGCAAAGCTCCAATTAACTCAGCAATAATATAAAAGGGCGTATTTAAATAATAAATACCAGTAAATGAATCTGT
>CAYVQV010000044.1:0-6954 GCA_964454035.1 uncultured Candidatus Nitrosopelagicus sp.
AAATGAAAGTGATATGAACAATATAATTATTCGTGAAATTCAGGAAGCAGATTTAGAAAAAGGATTTCTTGAATCATTAGACAATCTCAAAAAAGCAAGTAATTTGGAAAAAGATAATGCAAAAATTATTTTAAAGAAAATATTAGATGATTCTAATCATATTATCCATGTTGCAGAACTAGATGGAAAAATTGTGGGATCTACCACATTACTTATTGAACAAAAATTTATTCATAAAGGAGGGTTTGTTGGTCATATTGAAGATGTTGTAGTTAGAGAGGGATTTGAAAGAAAACAAATTGGTGGGAAAATTGTTGAATCATTATTAGATGTAGCAAAAAAATGTGGATGTTACAAGACAATTTTAGATTGTAATGACGATGTGAAAGAGTTTTATGAAAAAATTGGATTTAAACATGAATCAAATGGAATGCGATTTAACCACTAGGCATCTATTGTGGAAAACTAATTTTTTTTCTTGTAATTAAATAATTTACTCACTGCATCTATTAATTCAGAATTTCCTTGTTCTGTTTCCTTGCGTAAATTATTCATAGGAACAGATACAATATTTTCTACAACTGATTTTGTTAAATTATCAATAATTTTCTTTTTATCAGGATCTAACTCACCTAACATATTCATTGCTTTTTCTAATTCTTTAATTCTTATCTCATCTATATTTTTGAAAACGTCTTTTACTACAGGTTCTGCTTCTAATCTTTTCATTGATGCCTCTAAAACAGTTAATTCTTCTTTAATTATTTGTTCTGCAGAGTTTTTTTGACCAATTCTACTTCGCATGTTTTTATCTACCATTTCAGCAATTTGATCAATATTCATTAATTTTATACCGCTCAATTCAGCAACTTTTTCATCAACTGTTCTAGGATTTGAAAGATCTAAAATCATCATACCCTCATTTTTTTCTTTTAATGCATTTTGTATTCGATCGTAAGTGACAAGAAAATATGGTGCAGTAGTAGCCACAAATACTACATCGTACTTGTTAAATGCAGAAAGTATTTCATTAAAATCAACTGGTTTTCCACCAATTGTTTTTGAAAATGAAGTAGAACGTTCTATAGTTCTGCTTGTAATTGAAAAATTATAACCACGTCTTGTAAGAGATTTTCCTACTAATGCGGCTGCATCACCAGTTCCAATTAATAGAATATGTTTTAATTTCATCTCATCAACATTTTCTTCTGCAAGTTTTACTGCCATAGAACCAATTGAAATACTACCTTTACTAATTCCAGTTGAGTTTCGTACACGTGTGCCTACACGAATTGCTTTATCAAATAAAGTATTAAGATGATCACCTGAGGATTTATTATTTCTTGCAGAAGAAATTGAATTCTTGATTTGTCCTAGTATTTGTTCTTCACCTACAACCATTGAATCAAGACCTGATGTTAATTTTAAGAGATGTTCATATACAGCAGAATCTTTACTCAATTCTAAATTATCTTGAAATGCATGTTCTTCCAATCCAGATAAAGATGCCCAAATTTTTTTTATTTTTTCAATATCAGGTTTTTGCCCGCTTCCAAAAATTTCAATTCTATTACATGTCTGTAATATTACACATTCTTTAAGATCAGTATGTTTTTGGAAAGATGAATAAGCATTATCAATATCACCCAATGTAAAACGTTCTAAAACATGAATCGGTGATTTTCTAAAAGTTACCCGTGCATTGAAAATTTCTTGCTTCATATTAGTTCCTTTAACATTTTTTTAACTCTTACCTGTGCTGATTTGTATTTCATATGTTTTAATAACTCTTTTACACGATTATCATTCATTACAGAATATAGGAATTTTTTTCGTTCTAATTGAGTTTTTAATACTTGTTTTGCCTCCGTTCTAGCAAATTTTTGTAATTTAATCTGGTATATTTCCTCATTTGAAATATTTTTTTTAAAATATGACTCTGCTTTTAATTTGATTTTACGTGCCATTGCAGGACTACTGCCACCAGTAGATATTGCGATCTGAATTGTATCAGCCACATTAATTACGGATGGATGTGCAAAATCACTTATTTCTGGATCATCTGATGCATATGCATATGAATTAATTTTTTTTGCTTTTTCAACAATTTTTCTATTTAGAAGTTTATCAGTAGTTGTAGCCATTACCAAATATGGTTTGTATTTTGATAGAAAGCTTACACCGTTCAATTTAGATTTTTTAAATTTAATCTTTCCTTGTTTTTGATATTTTTCTATCTGTGAATTTGAATTTTCACTAATTACAAGAATTTTACAGTCCTGAGTTAAAAGAGAATTAATTTTTTTTAATCCTTCATTCCCTGCGCCTACAATAATTACCAAATTTCCTTTAAGATGAAGATCAACAATCAACAATCAGGCACAGTTCCTATAATATTTATAGATTCTAACACTAGCTACATTTTTTAATTGATATTTCAGTTTTAAAATATTGGTCTTAGATAAACTTGATACTGAAATTCTAAATGAAATACAATGGAAATTTCCTTTAGTAAAAGAACCATTTCATGAAATTTCTAAGAAATTTCAAATTTCACCTGACGAAGTCAAGAATATATTAAATAAGTTAAAACGAAATGGTGTACTAAGACAGCTTAGTGCTATATTTGATACTAGAAAATTAGGTTATACAAGTTCATTAGTTGCAATGGAGATTTTACCAGATAAACTAGAAGAAGTTGCATATTACATAAATAAGCATCCAGGAGTTAGTCATAATTATGAGAGAGAGCATCAATTCAATCTATGGTTTACACTAGCAGTACCACCAGGCTCAGATTTGAAAAATGAATTAAATAAATTTTCAAAGTTGGATGGTATTAAAAAAGTAAGAATGCTTCCTACGTTACAATTGTTTAAAATTGGTGTGAAGCTTGACATGATGGATGATAAAAAACATGATATCAAACCATCTGAAGAAAAGAAAAAAATTAAGAATATAGAATTCATTCCGACTGAAGAAGACAAAGAATTCATTAGACATCTACAAAAAGATCTAGAAATAATTGATAGACCGTTTCTAAAAGCATCACAAAGTTTAGGAATTACAGAAGATGAAATTTTTGAAAAATTAAATTATTATGAATCAATTGGTGTAATGAGAAGATTTGCAGCAATTTTACGACATAGAGAAGCTGGATTTACAGCGAATGGAATGATTGTTTGGAAAGTTCCTGAAGAACGAATTAGTGATGTAGGAGAAAAATTAGGCGCATTTCCGCAAGTTAGCCATTGTTATGAAAGACCAGTTTATCCGGATTGGCCATATAATGTATTTTCTATGATTCATTGCAAATCATTTGATGAAGCAGAAGATATGGCAAAGCAAATTCAGGGACAAATTGATGTTAATGAATATAAAATTTTATTCAGCTCAAGAGAATTTAAGAAAACTAGAGTTGAATATTTCGTTGAGCACGAATTTAACATTAAAAAGACGATACCTGCTTAGGAATTATATTTAATCAAAGTGTAACAATATTATGCCTATTTTTCCAACTACACGATTAAGACGTCTTCGAAGAACTGAAAAATTAAGAGAACTTGTACAAGAAATATCATTATCCCCTAATGATCTTATTTGCCCAGTTTTTGTTGAAGAGGGTATACAAGCAAAAAAACAAGTGAATTCGATGCCAGCAATTGAAAGATTACCATTATCTGAAGTGGTGAATGAAGTAGATGCTATAGTAGAACTTGGTATTCCTGGAATCATGCTATTTGGTATTCCTGAAAATAAAGATGATGAGGGAACATCTGCTTATGTTGAACATGGAATTGTTCAAAAAGCAATTTCAGAAATTCGAAAAAATTTTGGTGATAAAATAGTAATTATGGCTGATGTCTGCCTTTGTCAATATACGTCATCTGGACATTGTGGTTTGATAAAAGATGGAAATGTGGACAATGATTCTAGTTTAGAAACACTTTCAAAAATTGCAATTAGTCAAGCAAGAGCTGGCGTAGATGTAGTATCACCATCAGCAATGATGGATGGTCAAGTTAAATCAATTAGAGCTGGATTAGATAATGAAAAATTTTCAAATGTTTCAATTATGTCTCATTCAGCAAAACATAGATCAAATTTTTATTCTCCATTTAGAGATGCTGCAGAATGTGCACCACAATTTGGTGATAGAAAAACATACCAAGTTCCATATACAAATCCCAGAGAAGCAATGAGAGAAGTGGAAACGGATATCAACGAAGGCGTTGATATAGTTATGATTAAACCAGCATTAACGTATCTAGATCTTATTTCTGAAACTAAAAGAAGATTTAATGTTCCAGTTTCAGCATACAGTGTTTCAGGTGAATATGCATTAGTAAAGGGTGCAGCAATGCAAGGATGGATAAATGAAGAAGATATGACACATGAAATATTACATTCAATCAAGCGTGCAGGTGCAGATATGATTGTAACATATTTTGCAAAATCTGCGGCTGCATCATTAACAAGATAAAATGAGAAACGACGAACGGTTTGAAATTGAACGTGCAATAGATCTCTTGCCACATGTTATAGGAGCCAGTTGGGCCATGACATTTTTCAGATTAAAAAAAATAAGAAATCCAACAAAAGAAGAATTTAGGGGAAAAACAATTGAATACTTGCTAAAAATTGAACCACTATTGGAATCTTTTTCTAATGATAAAATATTTACTGAAATTCAAAACTACATAGAAACTCGCAGTGTTCTTGAAATTGAAAAAATTAAAAATGGAGAAAATAATGAAATTGAAAAACGATATAAACGATATATTGAGTATGGTTAAATTTCTAATTTCAAGTTATCTATGAATTTTTTTAGAATTTTTGTACGCCTTCTAGCCTCAATTTTTCCAGATCTTGTATTCATTCCCTTTTCCAAAGTTAATAATTTTTTAAAAAAATGATCTAAAGCCCATTTTTTATCATTAAGATCTCTTTTTTTTGAGAAGGGATCATTTGGATTATAAAATGGTCTATTTTTAAAACCACTAACACAAAAAACTCTTGCAATACCAATAGAACCAATTGCATCTAATCTATCAGCATCTTGTAATATCTGTCCTTCAATAGTATTTGAAATCTTTTTTTTAGTGAAACTGTGATTGATTATAGCCTCAGATATTATATCAATTTCTTTTTCATCTAATTTTAATTTTTTAAGAATTTTTAGTGATTTTTCTGCACTTGCATCAGAGGAAGTAAGAAATCTACTATGCGGTTCTTTAAGTTTTACAATATCATGCAATAAAACTGAAATTAATACCAATTTTTTATTTGCTTTTTCACTTTGACATATTCTTTCAGCATTTCTATATACTCTCATTATATGTTCAAAATCATGTGCAGGATCATTTTTTTTATAGATCTTTTCAACATAATTTTTTAGATATTTTATTTCATTCAAAACTTCCACAGCCTAGGTTTAATCAATTTAAATTTTCGATTGATCAATAATGTATTCCAATCAATGCATGTAAAAAATATCACTACTGCAATTCCCAGTATATCCGCAACCAATATTCCAATATAACGATCTTCAAATAATTCAATAAATGGAATTAAAACGATCTTACTGATTGAAATCATTACATAATATGATAAAACTCGACCACACCAAAATCCTAGGTAAAGACCTAAACTTTTTGCATGCATTAAACCATATGCAATAAAAAGCATATTGCTTGGTAATGGTGTTGCTGCAAACAAAAACGAAGTAATAATATATCCAAATCTTTTACGATTTAAAAAATTTCCAATTGTATCTAAATTAGTTTTTTGCTGAGTTCCAACAATTTTCCTAAAATAACTACTCAATGTTTTTAATAATAAACGACCTATAGTAGCACCTGTAGCTCCAACTAAAGCCAAAGTTAATGGATCAAATGATTGATCTAATACAAAAAAAGATGACAAAATTATCCATGTAGGTGGCATTAACAAAGGTGCCGCATTTACGCCTATCAAAAGAAGAAATATCCCTGCATATGAATATTCAGCAACTGATTCAAAAAAATCAGACATATCTTATACTCAAAGTATTACCATCTAAATGGTTATGTCATTTCTACGAATAATTTTTCAGATAAATCATATAGGCAGATTTTGGTAATGATTCAATTACATAATTCCATAAATGAATAAGTTATACAGAATGTTTATATCGAAAAAAATGTCTTCTTATCCATGACTAAAGAATCATGGAAATGTTTTAGATGCAATTTAGTATTTAGTGATTTAGAACACGCCACAATTCATGAGGATCTAACAAAACACAAAACATCATTAGTCAAAAATATTGTTGCATAATTCGTTAAAGAAATAATTTCTAAATTACAAGATGGAGGGGGTGGGATTCGAACCCACGAACTCCTAAGAGAAAGGATATCTTATACAAAGATCTTGAGTCCTTCTCGGTTGACCTGGCTTCGATACCCCTCCAACAATACAGTTTACCGATTTTAACATATAACTGATTCAATACAAACAATGAATTCATTATTGACCTGTTCAAAAAATGATTTAAAAACAAAGTTTATAATCATTTTAAGAAATTTCTAATTATGACAACAATTGATGACGCCAAAAATATGAGATCAGGAATTAATGTTGAGGGTACAGTAGAAAGAAAAGAAGAAGTTCGAACTGTCAACACAAAAGCTGGTTCAACTGTTGATGTTGCAAATGCATTTCTTGTAGACAATGGAATGGAAATTAAAATTACATTGTGGGCAGAAGATGCAAAAAATATCCAGAATGGCGACAAAATAAAAATTGAAAATGGCTATACAAACGAGTTTAAAGGTGAAGTCCAGCTCGGAAAAGGCAAATTCGGTAAACTTGAAAAAATATAAGTTAAAATTTTAATATTTTAATTACTTTCTAGTTTTTTTTCTTGTCTTTGGTTTAGCTTTTGCTTTTCTTGTCTTTGGTTTAGCTTTTGCT
>CAYVQV010000045.1:0-6774 GCA_964454035.1 uncultured Candidatus Nitrosopelagicus sp.
TCGACTTTAGAAATTTCCTCTACTTGTTCAGATTCTACCATAGTTTCTGTTTCAGACAATGAAAATCCACACTTTAATGGCTTTATAAAACAATAGTTTTGTAATCGTTTTACTTCGTTTGTATAGCAATATTCTAGACTAATTTTTAATTATACATCAAAATCTATCTTTGAAAATGTTTCCAACCTTTATCATAAATTATAAATCGTTTTCCATTTTTTTCATATATAACATTTTTACCTTTTTGTACATACCCAATTTCATATAGAGTGATTTTTTTCTTTTTGGCAATATTCTTAATTTTTGGTAAATTTTGTGGTGATACTGTGCACACTAATTCAAATTCTTCGCCTCCATTAAATACAAATTTTTCAAAATTTATTTTATTTTTGAATGAAAAATCTATTAAATCTGAATTTACAGGAAGGCTTGTCAATACGAATTGTTTCTTACTCTGTAATGATAATTCATTTAGGCATGTTGAAAGACCATCGCTAGAATCCATTGATGAAGAAATTAAATTTCTAGACATATATCCAAATTCTAAGCGTGGTATAGGTCTATCAAACAAATTCTTTGATTTTTTAAGAAAATTTTTACTACTTTTTCTTTTTTTAGTTATGATTTCTATTGCTGCTGCCTGATAACCAAATGGTCCTGTAGTTATTATAATATCTCCAATTCTTGCACTATTTCTTGAGATAGTTTTGGCTGCCAATCCAAATAAAACTGAGTGAATTACAAGTTCTTTTCCTTCATTTGTATCCCCACCTAATAATTTTAGATTGAATTCTTTACATCCTTTAGTAAAACCAGTTGCTAATTTTTTGACTTGTTTTGTTGAAATATTTTTTGGGAGTGATAATGAAACAATACAGAACTTTGGTATTACACCTTTAGCTGCAAAATCACTAACACTAGATACAATACTTTTTCTTGCAATATCAGAAAAATCACTTTTTGGAAGCATATCAGTACTTTGTACTAGTGTGTCTACACTTGTTGCGCAATTTGTTTTTCCGAGTTTAAAAATTTCTATATCTTCGGCAACAAATTTTTTTAAATTTTGTTTTTGAAAATATCTAATAATTTGTTTTTCACTTAATTTCTTCATAACTCTCATTTAATAATTTTGTAATGTCCTTCTTAATACTATTAATTTTTGATTCATTATTTGATTCAATAGAGATTCTAATAATATCTTCTGTGTTTGATTTTCTAATCAATGCCCAACTATCTTCATCTATTTTGAATTTAATCCCATCAAGTAAAATTAATTCGTATTTATTTTCTAATTTTTTCGTTAATTGTTCTATAATTTTATTATGAAATTTTATAGGAAATGAAATTTTTTCTCTAACTTGTTTATATTCTTCAAAAAAAGCTAATTTTTGATCAAAATCTTGATCAAGCATAGTTGCAATTAAACCAGAAGTCAAGAGACCATCTCTACAAAAATTAAATTCTGGCAAAATAAATCCACCACTACTACCTTCACCACCAGCATCAGCTTCATTCTCTATCATTGTTTTGATTACATTTGCTTCTCCTACTTTTGATCTCCAAACTTTTCCTCCATTTTTTACAATGTATTTTTCAATCCCTATACTACTATCTATGCTAAGTACAAATTTTTTGTATCCAAGTTCCATTGATTTAATTACACCGAGAGCAACTGTGACATCTGGAGATTTCTTTTTTCCATCTTTTACTACTACTACACGATCAGAATCTAAATCATATGCAAAACCAATATTTTTTGTATTTTTAATCAGTTCATCAAGATTATCTGATGTAGGATCTGGTCCTCTTGATGATGTTATTATGTTTTCATTTATTGAATTTACTTTACAACCAATTTTTTCAAGCAATGTTTTTGCAAAATTATTTGCAGCGCCTCCTCCAATATCTATTGTGACGTCTGGATTATTTTTTACATTACCAATAATTTCACTAGCTTTTGAGATATAATCTGATTCAATGAATGTTTCATTACCTATAGATGAATTAGAAATATCTTGATTATTACTTATGATTTCTAATTCTTTTTCATTAATTCCTTTTCCATTTAAAATAAATTTTAAACCATTCCATTCGATTGGATTATGAGAAGATGTAATTACTATCCCTGAACCATATTTTCTTGCTTCTTTGAATACAACTGGAGTAGGAACAATTCCTAGATTGTATACCTTGATACCACTTTGCATTAATGAAGCAGAAACATAATTCATAATTATTTCTCCTGTGGGTCTAGTATCTCTTCCAATAACACATTCTCCTGATTCAATCAATGTAGAGAAATTCTTACAAAATCTCAAAATATCTTTTGGCACAAAATCATTTCCAAAAACTCCTCTAATTCCAGATATTGATATTTTCACTATTGAAAATCGCAAAGGCTTTTTATAAACTCTGACTACAAATCGTTCGTGCCTCGATAGCTCAGCCTGGTAGAGCGAACGCCTCGTAAGCGTTAGGTCGTGGGATCGAATCCCATTCGAGGCTTTATAAAAATTAGATAACAATTGTTTTGTATAATTGGAAATTTATTCTATGAAAGTTTCAATGTCTTCTTCTAGTTCTTCTCCAAGTCCTAGCCACCATTTGTTTTTTTCTTCCGTCATACTTCCAAAAATTTCTATGTTTAGTCCTTTATAGATCTGCCGGTCACAAAACCATCATTAAAAAAATCTAGTAATTCATTTCTCTTCATTCTGATCTTTTTTTCGTTTTTGTTTTCTATACAAAATTATTCCTAATGTACCTACAGCACATGACCAAAAAATATACTGACCCATAGGATCACCTTGCGACATTAATCCTAGAAATGAATATATCATTCCTCCAATCAATGCTAATCCTATAAATTCCAGTTTTTTTGCCATAAGTAACTAAAGTTAAAAAGATAAATGATTTAACGATTTAGATGAATTATGGGTAAATATCTTACAATCGTTTTAGCTATGATGGTTGTTACTATGGCAATTGCATTCATATCACCACTTGACGGGCAGATACGTCAGGAACCATTCTATCCCCTATTCTGGATCTCTGTAGGTGGAGCTGTTGTCATTATAATATACAATTCTTACCAAAATAGGAAAAAACAACAAGAAGTTAGACGTGAAAGAAGAAGAAAATTTAAAAAATAATACTACAAATCTAAACCAAAAGATCCTGCAAGATCAGAAAATCTTTTGTAAGATTCCAGATATTGTTTTCCTTTAGGTGTTATAACAAATACATTTTTTCCATCAAATTCAATCTTGTTCATTAAACCTGCACCAGTCAAATTTGTTACAAATTTTTCTAGTCTAGAATGTGAAAGATTTGCTTTTGTTAGAAGGCTTGTTGTTTTGATACCTTCTTGTCCAGATTGCTCAGTGATATACAGCATGTCAGCAACTATTTGCATTCCAGTTCTATATACCATAATGAGTAACATCTGAATATCTGATATAATAGTATTTCCTGATTATATTTGACAGAAGATAAATATCCATTAAATCCTCTTTGTGCCGTGTCAGAAAATATATCGATCAAATGGGATGATAATTTCTTAGGTGTGGCATATAGATATTTTGATGTAAGAATGAATATTGCCCTAATGTTTCCTGAAAGGAAAGAAGCATCAAATCTTTGGTTAGAAACTGTAAATTGGTGGAACGATCATACGATCAAAGTTAGATTTGTCGAGATAGGAGACGATTATTGGTTTATTGTAGGTGCTGATTCCAGAAAACCTGCAACCAACAAATCTTTCTATAAAATTCTACCAAAATCACAGCATTATGAAAGATTCAAAAAAGGTCATGAAGGTAGTGCAATTCTAAGATTTGCAGTATATTCGAAGAAATTCTTTGATGATGTAAAAAAGGATGTGCCTTGTGATTGTGGACATAGAAAGGATGATCATAATGATGAAAATAATGATAATTATTGTTTATACGAAGAATGTGATTGTAAAAAATATGAAAGTTTCCAAGTAAATTTATTAAAAAAGAAAAAAGTTGTAACTAATATTAAATTCATGAACGAAGAGGAAGTAAAAGATGATTCATTAGCTTGGAATTGCCTTAATCGTCATAAATACAACCAACCAGAATAAATTAATAAAAATTATTCAAAATCTTCCATTCTATTTGTTCTAACATGTTTGCCAGGATAATGTTTACCGATTCTTTCTGAATAACACTTACTACAAATTGTCCCCTTGATACCCCATTCTTCCATTGGTGTATATTTTAGTACAACGTCTTTTTCGCATATAGCACACTTTTCAGCCAATTTTAATTTCACACATAAATTTGGTTATAAAATCATTTGGTGCAAAAAATGATGTTAAATACCACTTTCTTTTATCCAGATCGGTAGTAATCTGGTCAATGTAACCTCCTGCAAGATTTTACACTGGCCGGATTATTACTTTTGAACTAATTTTAAATTCCAAAAATTGTTTTCTTGATAAATGTGATATCTTCTGCTTCTTGACCAATTTTTCTATCAATGATCTTTAGCATATCATTACCATATACTTGATTTGAAAAGAAATTATGAGCAGTATTGGACTCTTCAATTCTTGTTTCTACTGCTGAATCTTCTAAAAACTTTGTAACTACCTTGTCTGCTACTCTTAGAATCTTTTCACATAATCCAAAATTCTGTACTATTTTCTCTAATTCTTTAATATCGCTTTTGAAATCATCATGTTTTGCTAAGATATTTTTGTGAATAATTCTTGCTGTTACAGCAACAAATAGACTTTGTGCATATCTTTTATTTTTATTTTGAATATTTTTTCTATCATAACCTAATTGGTTCTTAGCAAATTCTCTAATTAAATGTGGAAATAGAAAATATCTATAATCACATTCTAATTCATCATTAAATACGGTCTCATATTTTGCACCATTTGGAAGGTATTTTGCTATTCCACCATAAACTTCATTTGGTTTTTGGATAAAATATGATACAAATGATGCAATAGCTGAATCGTCTTTTATTCTACATCTATCTTTTCCATCTGGAAGATATTTGTTATATATCTCACGTCCTTGAAACTTCATTTTATCAGATGGAGAAAGATTTAACCATAGACCTTGTTGATGCTCAAAACAATATTCAAACCTTGCAAGCATATGATGAATTGCTACAAAATAATCTTGCAATGAAACATAATCTTTGCCTTTTACTGCATTTTGAGAATTTCTATATTTTGTAATCTTTCTTTGATGTTCTTCATCTTTAGTTTTAATTATAGTAACTAAGACTTCTGCATTAACATTATTTGCCTTTTTTTTCTTATCTAGAATACTCTTTGATGTCTGTGCTCCATTAACTATTTGAGCACCTTTTAGGTATAACTCATTATTTTTAATTGAAATATCATCTACTGTAATGGTTATACCATTATTCCATTCAAAGAAATTATGTGGATCTTCTTCTAATGTGCTTGATATTTTTTTATTAATAGATCCTTTTCCACCTAAATGTTTTCTTATGTTTGATTCAAAAATGTAATGTTCATTTTTCTCTACCAATTCTGCTAAATCAAAAGCAGATACTACACAAACTTTACAATTCTTATGTTCAAGTGGTTGTTTGAGAATTCTTAAACTTGTGTTTTGACCTTTAGCAGGTTTTTTGATCCGTTCCCATAATGTCTGATATACCTGTTGCCTGCCCATAACTCTAACTTTATCATTTTGATAGTCATCTACACATTGGTCAGTTATGTAGACTAGGTCTACTTTCATTTTCTTATCATTAAGAATTTTCCAAAGATATTGTAATTCATTTCGTTTTAGTTTTGACTGTTCTTTTTCTTTTAGTCGTATTACATCTTGAACAAATTGATCAATTGCTCCTACAGAATGTGCAGAACCATATTTTGATTGAAATAATCTAATCTTTTTTTCCTCAAGATCTACCAAATACGCATCTATGCCCTCATCATACCCTCCGTCAATTATTGCATTTTCTGCAATGTCTTCTAAAACCTCTTCAACGTTGATTAAATGCCATAAGAGATAATCACGACCTTTTTCAACGGTAGTGGTTGCATCTTTCATAAATTCAGTTATACTTACATCAACTGAATGTGTAGCAAATCCTTCTAACGGTGCACTAGAAAATTTTGAAAGAATATCGCGTCCCTCTTCACTATATTCTAAGAGATTTGCTCCTTTAGGTGGCATTTTTGTTATTTTATTTTGCCTATGCTTATTATGATCAAGGTGATTATGTGATAACCTTCTAGACATGAAAGTAGTTATTTAAAAAAATAATTACGATTTAGAATTAACAAGACCAAGAATTAAAAAGAAATGGAGAAAACTCAAATCGTGAATAAGAAAATTGCAGTAATTCCTGGAATAATTATTGTACTCATAATTGCAGTAGTTTCACAGGTTAATCAAGAGGAGAATAAAGAAGAAACAATTCAAATTGAAATTGTTGAAGACATTGAAAATATGATTATAATGCCAATAAAATCAGCACGTCCTGATTGTGGTCCAAACGATGAGTGTTATATTCCATCATATTATGTTGCAAAATCTGGTGAAACTGTATACTGGAAAAATCAGGACTCTGCATTTCATAGCGTAACAAGTGGTCAACAGGAAAATCCAGATGGATTGTTTGACAGTGGCCACATTGATCCTGATGAAAAATTTTCTTACAAGTTTACTGAGACTGGTGTTTATCCATACTACTGTACTTTACATCCATGGATGAATGGAATGATAAAAGTAGAAAGGTGACGAAGGG
>CAYVQV010000046.1:0-6262 GCA_964454035.1 uncultured Candidatus Nitrosopelagicus sp.
AATGCTCCCAAGAATTTATTTCCCCAAACAAGAAATGTATCATTTTGATTTGTTTGCTCAGATAATACTTGCGTCATTCTTGATCCCACTACCATGTCACAATTATCTAAATATGGAATCATTTTTGCTATATCGTAACCACTGTATGTTCCATCAGCATCAGTAATTACAATAATATCAGCATCAGTTTTTAATGTCTCTTTTAATCCAGTATACCATGAATGTGCATAACCTTTATTTGATTTTTTAGTAATTACTTTTGCTCCAACAGATTCTGCTATTTCTACGGTTCTATCAGTACTATGATTATCTATTACAATCACTTTCTCAACATTAGGTTGCTTAATAAAATCTGTAACAACATCTTTGATTATTTCTTCTTCGTTATATGCAGACATGGTAACACAAATTTTTTTAGTAGTTAATGGATTGTGAATTAAATAATGTCCTGAATCAGATTTGTATCCCTTTCTTTGTTTTGTAAAAATTAATAACATAATCCACCATGCTACATCAGCCCAAACTATCCAGATAAAATAAGTAGAAAGATAGATGTCTTCAAGTAATGATTTTTCTGATAAAATTATATCAATACCTGAAATTGACCAATAAAATAAATTGATTATAATCCATGAAATATTAATAATAAAAAGTGCAATAAATGTACTAATTAATACAAAAAAGAATTTTTTCATTTTTGAATTTCCTACACTTTGACTAATAAATTAATTACCCCTAAAACGTGTGTAACTATTAGTAAAATTATGATATTGTTTCAAACCATATGATTTTTTAATTTCATATTAAAACTACAAAAGTTATTTGCTATAAAATACAGATATCTAGCAAAACATTATATGATTTATTTGTTAAAAAGTGATTAAATGTTAAAAATTAGTAGCAGTCAATACAATTATCAATATGGAGATCGAATTCATCTTCCATATAGTATTGCATGTTTAGCTAGTTATCTAAAAACTAATCATAAAATAAAAGAGAATTTTAAATTTGAAAAAACATTTGTCTTTAGAGAAAATATTGAAGAAGATATTAACAAATGTAAAAATTCAGACATTCTCTTATGTTCGTGCTATGTTTGGAATTGGGAATTAACAATGCATCTTGCAGAACAAGTAAAAAAAATTAATCCAGATTGTCTTATAATCCTTGGAGGTCCTCATGTTCCAGAAAATTCTGTGGGATTTTTTGATAAACATCCATTTGTTGATATATTAGTACATGGCGAAGGAGAAAAAATCAGCGAAGAGATTTTTACTGAATATCTAAATAACAAAGATTTTTCTAATGTTAAAGGAATTAGTACAAAAGAATTTCAAACAACATTTGCAGAACGTATAAACGATTTAGATACTATTCCTTCACCATATCTTACAAATACTATTTGGGAATTGGTGGAAAATGTTGAAGGAGTTAATTGGATTTGTTCCTGGGAAACACATCGTGGATGTCCATATTTATGTACATTCTGTGATTGGGGCAGTGCAACTTTTACAAAGATGAGACGATTCTCTGAAGAGACATTAATGAAAGAATTAGATTGGTTTGCTGAAAATAAAATGACTTACATAGATTGTTGTGATGCTAACTTTGGTATATTCTTTGTAAGAGATCTTCGAATTGCAAAAAAATTAAATGAATTATCAACAACAAAAGGATTTCCTCAAACATTTCAACAGTCATGGGCAAAAAATTCATCGGAAAAAATTATACCAATAGCAAAAGAACTGCAAAAAGGTGGTCTACTTACTGCAGTAACACTTTCAGTTCAATCATTAGATGAAAATACACTAACTATCATTAAACGGGCAAATATGAAATTTGATACATTTTCTAATCTTTCAAATCAATTTAGACAAGAAGGTTTACCTACATACAGTGAAGTCATACGTGGACTACCAGGGGAAACATTAGAGACATTCAAAGATGGTTTAGAACAACTAGTAGGAGAAAGTAAAATTGATACAATATACATTTTTCATTGTATAATTCTTCCAAATGCACCTATGAACATTCCTGAATATAGAGAAAAATACAAATTGAAAACAATTAGATCACCAATTTACTTGGGACATTCATCATTTGATAATAGATCAATAGAAGAATATGAGAATGTTATAACAAGTACTAGCACAGCTACGGAAGAAGATATTAAACAAATGTATCTTTACTCATGGATTACACTCTCAATGCATAGTTTTGGAATTTTAGAATATGTTTCAAGATATTATAATAAAGTTCATGGTATGTCATATATGAAATTCTATGAAAAACTTCTTGAATTCTGTAAGACTAGAAAATCTATTTTCTCAGATGAATATGAAAAAGTAGTAGAACATAGTAACAATGGATACGAAGGAAAAGGTTGGAATCATCACGATCCAAACTTAGGCGATATCAATTGGCCAATTGAAGAAGCCACATGGTTAAGATTAGCATCACAAAAAAGTCGAACTTTTGATGGAATTAGTTTATTTTTAGACTATTTAGAAATAAAACTAGGATTTATGACACCTAAAGAGATTTTGAAAGATCTTGTAAACTTTCAATTATTCCTAATTACTACTAAAGAAAATCAAGATGTTACAAAAACAGAAACTTTTGAATATGATTGGAAAGAATTTTTTGCAAGTTCGTCTGAATTAATACAAATAAAGAAAAGCTATAGTTACAAAAATCAAGTAATCGAAGAAGATGATTTCGAGTGGAATAAAAAGGCAATTTGGTATGGTAGAAGAGGTAAAACATGTAAATTTGATTCTAATTATTTATCTGAGACTCCAGAAAGTTTTGAAATTATACAAAATTAAGAAAATACTACTAAATGCTTACTGTAAAACTGATTTAACAGTATCAGATTTATGCAATAAACTGTTGATTTCATAATATCAATAAAATGCAAAAAACACGCCAAAATAATGAAAATAGAGTATTTCTTAAAGCAGGTATAATACTAGCGCTGGTAGTAATTGCAGCTTTTTCTCCAATAATATTTTTAGATCAGACTTACTATCGTAACACACCTATTTCTCCAGAATTATTAGGACATGAAAATAAGACAACAGTTTTTGGAGTTACTGCAGATTATTCTGATATTGGAGTTTGGCCCAATGTCAAGTTAGCAACAGATCTAATTCTGAATGGAACTATTCCATTATGGAATTCTCATGCTGGTATTGGTGCACCACTAGCAGCAGAATCTACTTTCCATATATTTTCACCATATAATCTTGGATTCTTCTTACCACCATCATTATGGGACATACCAATTTTGATTGGAGTTTGGTTGGCAGGTTTTTTTACATTTTTATTCTTACGTTCATTAAATCTAAAATTTGTTCCAGCTGTTACAGGTGGTATTTTTTTTATGCTGTCAGGAAGTATAACCTGGTACCTAACAAATCCAAATTTTTTAGTTGTTATAATAACTCCACTTATTTTATATTCTCTAGAAAAAATTATTCAGAATCGAGATCCTAAGTTTATTTGTCTAATAAGTATCTCATTTTTACTTACAATATTAGCAGGACATCTTGAGACTATCGTATTACAATTTCTATTTGTTGGCATTTATTTTTTCTATAGAATTATCATTAAAGGAAATTACAAAAGAAGAATTGATAAACAGAAGTTAATCATTATTTCTTTCTGTGTTCTTGGTTTTATCGGTGGGTTAGGATTAAGTGCGTTTTACATTTTTCCTGTTTATGAATTAATAGATAATAATATTTTAGAACATGAACCTGGTACTGGTTTAACACACTATCCTTCAATTAATGTAATAACATCTTTTATTCCATATACACTTGGACAGATTCATGCGTATTGGATAGCATCTGCTAGTGGTATTATTGGATTCTGGGGTTATGTAGGAATATTTGCACTGTTTTTTTCCATTGTAGGTGTATATCTTTCATTAAAAAATCATGAGGATAAAATCCATAGGTATACACCGCTATTCTTCATGTGTGTTTCAATATTTTTCATAATGAAAACCATTGGTATTCCGGTAGTAAACTGGATTGGATTTATACCAATTCTTGATTTGTTGTTATTTACAAACTATTCTGGTCTTATTATGTCATTTAGTTTTGCTGTATCAGCAGCTTTTGGAATTAATCTATTAACAAAAATACAAGTAGATAAAAAAATTCTTAGTTTTATTTTTATTTTTTCAATAACATTACTTTTAGTACTTTTAATTCCACTTTATTCTTACTTAGGTCCTAATGCAGATTTTTCTGAATATGTAAATGCTGATGATGTAAAAAATTATGTTGGATTTCAAATTTTACAAGCAATTTTATTTGCGATAACTGCATTAATAATTGCAATTGGAATTACAAAAAATAAATCTATAATAATTATAATAATTCCAGTAGTTTTACTTGAACTATCGTTATACATTCCACTTGGTTTGCACCCAATATTTCTTGCTTACAAATTTATAATTTTATTTGTTGGAATTATTGCATTAACAATTTTGGTTTTAAAACCAAGTAGATTAACATGGAATACTAATGACAAAAGTATAAAGATATCAGTATTATTTGGAATTTTAATAATTATATTTCTTAGTGTTGTGTTAATTTCTGAATTTAGTAGTTTTGGAATGATGAAAAAAACTGATGCTTTTGAAGATAATCCAGTAACAGATTTTTTGAAAACAAATATAGAAAATCATAGAATGTTTTCATTTGGTTATTCTATGCAACCAAATTATCCTTCAGCCTACGGTATTAACAGCATTGGTGTAATTTCACCATTTAGTATTGATTCATTTGCTAATTTTGTTCAGAACTTTTTAGATAAAGATGCAGATAATGGAAGACTGGGATTTCCTCCTTGGACTTTTTCATATGGTCCAATGGAATCAATTGAAAAATTCTATGATAGTAAAAAATATTTTGACTTTTTGGGAGTAAAATATATCATAACTGACGGCTATAATTTTGATAGTATAACAGTAGGAATTCCTGGAAATACGAGAGAAATTAGTAAGATCCAAGATACAGAATCAAGTATATCTCAAAGTTTTGTTTCACCTGTTAATACTATAACAAGTTTAGGTGTTTCAATGTCTGCATTCCAGTTAGAGGAAAATGATACAATTATTCTTTCATTAGATTCAGTACCATATGATAAAAAACATCACAGAGAATCTGTTTTAACACAAATAATGAATCAAAAATATAATCAATTTAATTTAGAACCACAAATAGAAAATGTTCTAAATAAAGAATTAATTCTTTCGCTGCAATATCCTCAAGTAAATAATGATAAACTTGCAGTAGTTCATACAATTGCCAAGGATCAGATCGGATTTGACTATGTAGAAAATGAATTACAAGGTACTTTTTATGAGAATAATATTCCAATTGATACAAAACAAATGGTTTTTTCTATTTTATCAGATTCAGATGAACATAATATAGTGTATCAATTTGAAGATATTTACATTCATGAAAATTATGATGTTTATCCAAGAGCATTTTTTGTTAATAATTTTAAAACAGTAGAAAAAGATACAGCGCAAGAATATTTATTAAAAAATCCTGATTTTAATTTACGGCAAAATGTTATACTAGAAGAAAAATTATCTAATGAATCAATTAATAAATTAAAATTATCTAAAGATAATAAAATTAATAATGCAAACATTATTTCATATGAAGCAAATAATGTTTTAATTAAAACCAGTAATTCTGATGCATCTATTTTAATTTTAACTGACGTCTATTATCCAGGTTGGAAAGCATTCATTGATGGAACCGAAACAAAAATTTATCGAGCAGATGGTTTAGTAAAAGCTATTTTTGTCCCTGAAGGTGAGCATACAATAGAATTTGTTTATTTGCCTGAATCATATAATACAGGAATTACTATATCAATAATCACTGTACTTATTCTAGTAGCAATATATTTTGTATCTCGAAATAAATATCGAAGACTCAAAATTGAAAAAGCAGGATAATTCATGCATATCATATTAATTTAGGACAAAAGTGAGAATATCGTTTGAGTGTACAATTTGAAGAATTAAGGGAAAAAATAGAAATTAAAAAAGCACAAATTTGCATTATTGGTTTAGGTCAAGTTGGATTACCTACAGCACTTTCATTTGTAAATTCTGGATTCAGTGTTACAGGTGTTGATACAGATGAAGAATTAATTAACAAAATAAATAATGGAATACCTCCTTTTGAAGAAGAAAATTTACAAGAAATTCTTGAAAATAGTCAAA
>CAYVQV010000047.1:0-6092 GCA_964454035.1 uncultured Candidatus Nitrosopelagicus sp.
TCATAATAATGAACTAAAATTTACGGTTAATATTTGTACCAGTTTTGATCTTCCAAATAAGCGATCAGTTTTCTCATGTCAGAAAGCTTCTCCACAATGGCAATAACTGACTGAAACTGTTCATACATTTCAGTTTCTTCTTCCTTTGAGAGAACTTGCTCTTCAGCCTTTGTGAAAAATTCCTCCTCCTTGGATAGGTGATCCTGTAAGTAAATCGAGTATGTTTTGAGAAATCTGGCAACCGGTTCACGTTTATCCTCCCCGTTTTTCCATGCAGTAAGATTTGTAGAAAGCATTTTTGCAATGTTTCGAGAAAATTCATGCTCGATTAATAGGGCTCGAATCTCTTCTTTTAGGGAATCATATGCTGCAACACATGGAAAATAGGAATCTTCCTCTCGTGAGTAGTGAATAGAGTCTAAAAATTCTGAAATAAGAAATGTGATTTTTTCAATATCAGATAATGGAATGTCTTTTCCGTCGTAGAGCGACTGATAACACTTTATAACAATTTTTTCGACTCGTTTGATCTCCTGGTGATCTTTTCGAAGGGTTTCAGTTGCGCTCATTGTTTCATACTCGTTGAATCAACCTCGATTGACACATTCTTAAATTAACATGGTGTTGGCATATTTAGCATGAATTGGATTTTTCTAAGTATTTTTGAAGATTTACAATCATTTTTTCAAGAGAATATTTTATCAAAATTTAACACTGATGAGGTTACCGGTTCTAATGCAAAAGAAATTGTAAGCTCATTTTTTGAACATAATCCAATTGAAGCGGTAGATAGCGGGCAGATTAGTAGTGATTTTCTGTCTCAGGGAATTGCAAATGTTCAAAATGTTGTTGCAGGATTTTCTGGTGGAACGGGTTCGTTAATTGCATCTGCACCAATACTTTTGTTGGCTGCTGGTGTTGTAATCATTCTAGGAGTATTTGGTGAAGCATTTTTCAAGAAAACTGGAATACCAGATATTGCATTTTTAATGGTGCTAGGAGTTGTGATTGGACCAATATTTGGAATAATACAACCAGCAGCTGTAATTGAAATAGTGCCGTATTTTGCAGCACTTGCATTAATCATAATCATGTTTGATGGTGGATATAATCTGCATATCGGTAATGTACTAAAAACTGCACATTTTGCAGTAATACTTGTCATTTTAGGTTTTGCAGTGTCTGTTGGAATTGTTGCGGTGTTTGGACATTATGGTTTGGGTTGGGAATGGATGGACAGTATTCTTCTTGGTGCAATTGTAGGTGGAAGTAGTTCCATCATAGTTTTTGGTTTAGTTAGAAAGCTGCGAATTTCTGATGAAGCAAAATCTATGTTAAGTTTTGAATCTGCATTAACAGATATTTTTGCAACAATTATTGCATTCATTTTATTTGAGGCTATTCTAACTGGACAGTTCAATCTTGATCTGCTAGGTCAAACAATAGGAAGAGCGGTTGCAGTTGGTTTGATTCTTGGGTTTGGTATTGGAATTCCTTGGATGTTTATAATTTCAAAACTTTCAAATGCTCAGCATAATTATATGCTAACTTTGGGAGTTTTGTTTCTATTATTCTTCCTGGCAAATTCGTTTGGAGAATCAGGTGCACTAACTGCTCTAGTCTTTGGTTTGATGCTTGGAAACAAGAAATACTTGGTGAAAAAATTGAAAATAAAATTACCTGATAATACGATAGATAATTCTTTACACCGTCAGGTTACATTCATTGTTAGAGCATTTTTCTTCGTATTTGTTGGATTATTAGCTAGTTTTGGCCAAATAGAGTATGTTATTTTTGGAATTTTAGCCACAGTTGCAATCTATATTGGAAGAGTAATCATAACACATACAGCATTAGTAAAAGGATTTTCAAAATTAGATAAAAAAGTTACATCAGTTATGATACCGAGAGGATTAGCAGCCGCGGTATTAGCCACAATACCACTAACAATGGGATTACAAAATGGAGAGGCTTATCCACAAATAATATTTTTCATAATAATGACTTCTGTCATAATAACAACAGTAGGATTAGGTAGTGCAAAAAAAATCCCACCGCCAGAAGGTGAGGGTGGATTTGTTACTACAAAAAAAGAAGAATAATTTTTTTAGACATCTATTGAATCTTTAAGACCTTTGTATCTATTTCTGATTGTAACTTCAGTTACATTTGCAGCTTCTGCTATATCACGTTGTGTTTTATCTTCTCCATTTTTTACACATGAAAGATATAATGCTGCAGCTGCCAATCCCATTGGATCTTTTCCAGCTGATGCTTCGTTTTCTTGTGCAACTTTTAATACTTTGATTGCAAATCTTTTTGTTTTTTCTTGAATTCCAATTTTACTTGCAATTCTTGCAACACATTGAACAGAATCAGTTACTGGCATTTTAAGATCAAGCTCTTTAACTAATAATCTATAACATCTTGCAATATCTTTTCTTTTAATATTTGCAGCAATTTCAACATCTTTCAAATTTCTAGGAGTTTCAGTATCTCGACATGCTGCATAAAGTGCTGATGCCATTAATGCAGAAATTGATCTGCCTCTTACGAGTCCTTTATCTAATGCCTTTCGATAAATATATGCTGCTTTTTCTACAACAGAATCAGAAATTGCAAGTTTATCTTTTAATCTGTTTAATTCACTAAATGCTTGTCTAAAGTTTCTATCAACTGGTTCATGAACCTGGCTCCTACTATCCCATGTTCTTAATCGTTCAATTGTATTTTTCATAGATGCAGTAAGTGGTTTACCTGATGCATCTTTGTTCACTGGATTGATAATTGTTGCAAGACCCATGTCATGCATAGTCAATGATGTAGGAGCTCCTGCTCTTGCTCTATCACCATGTTCGTCTTGAGTAAATGATCTCCATTCTGGACCAGATTCTTGGATTTTTTCAGACATTACAAAACCACATTTGGAGCAAAACATTTCGCCAGATTCATTATCAGTAACCATTTTGCCCTTAACACATCGTGGACAATTATCTTTAGCATTTTTTTGACTGACCATAACAAATCCTTTTTACAGAATTAGTATAAATTCCTAATTGTTTATAAATAAGATCTATAAGTCTTGATGAAAATTGTGTAAAATGGATTAATTATTGGGTCTGTGGCTAGAATTAGTATGAAAATCAAACTTTGTATTGTTTTAGTTGTTTTAGTGACAATATTTTCTATAAATGGAGCCCAAAATTCATTCGGTCATGGATTAGGAACTGAAACAATGCCTCCAGTAATGATTAATGGAAAAAGTGCAACATTGGAAGTTGGTTCATCAACAGCACGTGATAGTGGAATTCAGCAGATTACAATCACCTTATTTGAAACTGGAACAGATAACCCAATTAAAAATACATCATTTGAAGTTGAATTAATTAAGAGTAACAAATCACTTTTTAAAAATAATTTTGAGAGGGAGGATGGAATTTTGATTATGAATTTAGTTCCAGCAGAAAATCTTGATGTTGAAATTATAAATCAAGAAACCTTTGCATCATTTTTTGGATTAGCAAGTGATCAGTTTAATGTAAAAGGAAAGATGTTTGAAAACGGCGGATTATACAAATTTAATATTAAAATTATTGGGATAGATAGTTTTGATAATATATTATTAGAACCTGTAAATTACAATTTAGGAATATCAATTCCAGAAACAACTTATTATGAGATTGATGATGATGGTTTTGGTAAGCAACAGATTGGTGTTAGAACATTCTATGAACAAGTTTCAGATTTTGATTATGATGCGACTAAAAAACTACTAACAATCACTATGCCATTTGAATGGAATGAAGAAACAATCATCCAATCATCTGTTGTTCATGAAGAAATTTTAGTGCCAAAAACTTTTGGTGTTTTTTTAGTTACTGATTTTGTTGTCTATCTTAATGGAATTCTACTTCCTGAATCAGCAATTAATATTGATGATTTTTCAGACAACGAAAGAATAATTCATGTTGTAGTTAGTCAGAAAGAGTTGAATGATCTTTTCAAAAATAAGTTGGTGAATGAAACTGATGATGTTTTTAAGCTTGAAATAATGCCTAGTAGTAATGATCTTCCATTAACTGGAATTACAGAAAATGGACAATTCAAAATAAATTTTTCATGGACACCTTCAAAAATTTTATCAAATTCTACTGTAAATTTTAATTATGAAATTTTAGATGTTTTCTTAAAAGACAAGCCGATTAAGGTTCCATATAATGTAAAAATTTTCCATGAAAATAAAGAAATTTTTAGTAGATCAGATGTTAGTTCGGGAATAAAATCAGATAATGAAGTGTTGGAATTTTTTATCCCATCAGACATTTCTGGAATTATACAAATACAATTTGATGAACTAGGAGGTAGTGAATTAGCACGCCTAAGTTTTCCCATATTAGTAAATGACGATACCAGTTCATCAAACATACCTGATTGGGTAAAAAATAATGCTGGATGGTGGGCTAATGGAGAAATTCCAGATTCTGCTTTTGTAAATGGAATTCAATATTTGATCAAAGAAGGAATTATCAAGATACCTGAAACTGAACAGGGTAATACCAGTTCATCAAACATACCTGATTGGGTAAAAAATAATGCTGGATGGTGGGCTAATGGAGAAATTCCAGATTCTGCTTTTGTAAATGGAATTCAATATTTGATCAAAGAAGGAATTATGATAATTTCATAAAATTACCAAACATCGTCTACTTCATCTAATTCTTTGTAATCAATTAGATTATCCTTCTTAACAATTTTCAATCTCGAAATGTCTCTCTTAAAGAAAAGATCAAGATTCCAGTCTAGCCAAACACGTAATTTTTTTTCCCAACCTCGAATTTTTGATAAATATAGATTTCTCCATAAAATAAATGCCAAAAATCCTGCAATATTTATTCCAAAAAACGAAGCAATTCCTGTTCGTTTACCAATTAATGCACTTTGGCCCTTCCAGGTATAATCAAAGGAAGTCATTTGATTTCCATTTAGTAATTGTTTAAGATTATACGCTGTTGATTTTGCATGAGCTTCTGCAATTTGTGCTGTTGGTGGATACTTTTTCATTGAAAGTGCAGGATCAAATATTGAACAGTCGCCTATTGCAAAGACATCAGGAAACTGAGAAACTTGGAGAAATTCATTTACTATAATGCGACCTCTACCAGTTTTGAATAATGATTCCTTGATTAGATCAATTGGTGTAGTACCTGCAGTCCATATCAGTGTGTTTGATTGTATGGAATTAATTTCTTTTAGTTTGTAATGACCGCGATGTTCCATTGAATTTCCTACTAAAACTTTGTTTGATTCTGACTGACTTTTGAGAGTTATCTCTGTTCCATCAAAGGATGTAACTCCTGCTTGAAGAATTACCTCAATTCCTCTTTCTACAAGTTTGTCTTTAGCAAATACTGCAAGTTTTTGTGGAAATCCACTAAGAATTTCAGATGTTGCTTCAATCAATGTAACCTTAACATCTTTGTAATTTATGCTGGGATAATATTCTGCAATTTCATTAATAAAATCGTTAATTTCTCCTGCAGTTTCTACTCCTGCAAAACCTCCACCTACTACAACAATCTGAAGTAAAGTTTTTCTTGAAATTGGATTAGTTTCATTTTCTGCTTGCTCTAAAAGATCAATTATTCTATTTCGTAGAAGAATTGCATCATTTATTGTATTCATCTTGTATGAATTTTCTTCTACATCCTTCATTCCAAAAAAATTAGTTTGACTACCTAGTGCAACAACCAAAAAGTCATAATGAATACGCATTCCTCGACTTTCTCTTGTTCCAAATAATGTTACAACTTTACCATATGGATCTATATTTTTAATCCTGGCTTCATAAAATCTAGTTTTTTTAATCAAAGTTCGAATTGGAGTTACAATATGTCGTGTTTCAATTGTTCCAGAAGCGACTTGTGGAAGCATTGGTGTAAAAAGCAAAAAATTATCTTCACTGACTAATGTTATTTCAATATTGGAATTATTTTTAAAATAGGATTCAAGTTTCAAAGTACATTCTACTCCTGCAAAACCTCCACCTAACACTAAAATTCTTTTTTTCTCTCTGTTTTCCATATTCAACTACA
>CAYVQV010000048.1:0-2650 GCA_964454035.1 uncultured Candidatus Nitrosopelagicus sp.
ATGGGTATGCTATTGAATGTAGAATTAATGCAGAAGATACATTCTTAGATTTTGCACCATCAACGGGTCCTGTTCCAAACGTTACAATTCCTTCGGGACCAAGTGTTAGATGTGACACATACTTGTATCCTGGATGTACTGTATCTCCATTCTATGATTCTTTGATGGCAAAACTCTGTACTTGGGGACAAACATTTGAGGAATCAAGATTAAGAATGCTTAATGCATTAAATGACTTTTACATTCAAGGTGTTGAGACATCAATTCCACTTTACAAAACAATTTTGAAAACAGATGAATACAAAAATGGTCAGTTATCAACTGACTTTTTGAAAAGATATGATATGATAAATAGACTAAAAGAAGATATTAAAAACGAAATAAAGGAGAAACAATTACCTGCAACTGCTGCAGCTATTATGTATTCTGAATTTTTTCAAAGTAAAGTACAATCATCAAACGGATCAAATTCCAATTGGAAAACTAATGGATAGATAGAAATGGATTTTAAAGTAGAAAATATTGAAGAAATTTTTAATGGAGAGATTATTAAGAAACTTTCAAGTAATGAATATCTAATTGGAATTCAAGATAAAGAACATCAACTTCAGATTCTAAATATTAATTCTAATAAAATGGAATTTGTATTAGATAATCAATTTCACAGTGTAAGATATGTGGAGAATCAAACTGCTGAAATGAAAATAATACTTGACGGTACATCAATTACAATTAACATGCACTCACATCTTGATGAAATTGTCTATAAGAATTCTGGCGGTGCAGAAACTGGAAATGCACAATTAAACTTGAGAAGCCAAATTCCTGGTAAAGTTGTATCAATTAATGTTAGTGAAGGAAGTGAAGTTAAGAAAGATGATGTAGTTTGTGTTCTTGAATCTATGAAAATGCAGGTTTCAATTAAATCACATAAAGATGGTAAAATTAAAAGTGTAAAAATCAAAGAAGGAAACTCTGTAAACAAAAATGATATTATTGCAGAAATAGAATAATTAATTTGATTTTAAAACTTGCATAATTTCGTCGTAATTTGGTTCCTTTAATGGATCATCAACAATCCATTTCCAAATTACTTTGTGTTCATTATCCAAAATGAATACTGATCGTTTTGCAGCATTGTAATTTTTTACATGGAGCAAATCTGGTAATAACACATCATAATCTCGTATAGTTTTACTTTCATAGTCACCCAAAACTGGAAAATTATAATTATTTTTTTCTGCAAATGCCTTATTTGCAAATGGTCCATCATTACTAATTGCAATTACTTGTGCACCAAGTTCAGAAATTTCATTCCATTTATCCCTAAAAGTGCATAATTCAACTTCACATACAGGGGAGCTTGCTGCCACAAAAAATGAAATAACTACTTTTTTACCTTTAAATTCATCTAAAGTTCGAAACTTTAATTCTGTATCAACTAATTCAAATTCAGGTGCTTTATCACCAATATTTACTGCCATAGATATTGTTAATTTTTGTCATATATCAATTATTAGCACTTTAAGAAATTTTGATCGAAAATAATCTACATAGCTTTATATTTTCTGCGAATGGAGTCGTGCTAACTTGGTTGGCGAAAGTGTGGCATCTTATAGTAATGTTTTACTCATGTTTGGATTTGCAGTTGTTGCAATTGCACCGGCATTATTGATTTCAAGAATGATTTCACCAGAAAATAAGAAAAGACCGAATCCAGTAAAAACACTTCCAATGGAGTGTGGGCAGGTTCCATCAGGAGCTGGTCGAACTCACTTTATGATGCAGTATTATGCATATGTTCTAATGTTTGTTATTTTTGATGTTATGGCAATTTTCTTGTATGCATGGGGAAGTACAATTTTGAATATGGAACGTACTGCAACTTTGCCAATTATTGCATTTTTAGGAATTATGTTTGCTGCAATGGCATTCGCATTATATCAATCAAAGAGGAGAGAGATTTGGTAATTCTATATAGAACTAAACAGTATGTACAAGGTGAGGGACGAAGTTGTTAAAAGAACTAATTACACCACAAAATGCTAATGTCTTTGTTGGCAAGCTTGGCGACATTCTATACAAAGCAGTTGATAAGCCACTTGGTATGGCAATTAACTGGGGACGTATGTGGTCATTATGGCCAGTGCACATTGAAACTGCATGTTGTAGTGTTGAGTTTGGTGCAGCCTCAAGTCCTAGATACGACGTTGAAAGATTCGGAATAATCGAAGCTTTCGGTTCACTTCGTCAATGTGATCTAGTCGTAGTACAAGGAACTATCACAAGAAAAATGGCACCACGTCTAAGATTGGTATATGATCAAATGCCAGATCCAAAATATGTTATAGCAATGGGAGCATGTGCAATAACTGGTGGATTATATTTTGATTCATATAATGTGTTACCAGGAATTGACGGTATATTGCCTGTTGATGTGTATGTTCCTGGTTGTCCACCTAGACCTGAAACCTTGATACAAGGATGCATGTTACTGCAAGAAAAAATTAAAAGAATGAAGGCTAGATAGGTTTAACAAAAATGAGTTCTACTGATTCAAATAATAATACATCTAAAGCAGATGATAAAAAAATCCCACCAAAACCTTCTGCAGAAAAACCAGCTCCACCAAAACCTTCTGCAGAAAAAC
>CAYVQV010000048.1:2750-6064 GCA_964454035.1 uncultured Candidatus Nitrosopelagicus sp.
CAGAAAAACCAGCTCCACCAAAACCTTCTGCAGAAAAACCAGCTCCACCAAAACCTTCTGCAGAAAAACCAGCTCCACCAAAACCAGAAGAAACACTTCCAGCTTTCGAAAAAGATCTAGTTGATAGAATTGCTAATCAATTTAATGATGATGTAGAAATAGGTTATGTTAAAGAAAATCGAACAAAAATTAATGTAAAGAAAGAAAAAATTTTAGATGTTGCCAAATTTATTAAAGAACAAACTCCATTTGATCATGCCGAATCTGTATCAGGAGTAGATTATCCAGAAGATAAAGAGATTGAAGTTGTATATCATTTGGCATCTTATACAGATAATAGATATGCAAAACAAATTCTAGCTCTATCTACTAGAGCTCCAAGAGAAGAAGATCCTAATCCTGGAAACGATTCTACCAAACTACCAAGTTTAAGAGATGTGTTCTATAGTGTTGAATTTCATGAAAGAGAATGCTTTGAAATGCTAGGTGTTTACTTTGATGGTCATCCAGATAATAGAAGATTATTACTTCCTGAAGATTGGGCAGATCTTCCACCACTTCGTAAAGACTTTAGGAATAAGGGTAGATAATAATGCCTGAACAAATATCTGATAATCAAGTGGGACAACTACCACCAGGACTTCAACTTGATAAAGTCGATGATAGAATAATGACACTAAATGTAGGACCTCAGCATCCGGGTTCTGGTCATATGAGAATAATAGTTAAAATTGATGGTGATTACATAGTTGACGCAGATCCTGATCCTGGCTATGTTCATAGAGGTGAAGAGAAGATGGCAGAAAGTAGAAATTACATAACAAATATTCCTCACTTAGAACGTCCTGTTATCCATGATTCATGTAATATTTTGTATCCATATGTCTTAGGAGTTGAAGATATTGTAGGAATAGAAGTTCCTGAGCGTGCTAAATATGTTAGAGTTATTGCTGCTGAATTGAATAGATGTGTTTACATTCAATATTGGCTGGCAATTTATGGTATATTTCTTGGACATTCAACAATGTTCATGTGGCCTGCAGGTGATAGAGAACTTATGATTGATCTATTAGAAAAAATGACAGGTGCTAGAGTAACTCATTCATATTTTATTCCAGGTGGAGTAAGAAATGATCTTCCAGCAAATTTTGAGGATGT
Source organism: uncultured Candidatus Nitrosopelagicus sp. (assembly GCA_964454035.1). Classification (GTDB taxonomy): domain Archaea; phylum Thermoproteota; class Nitrososphaeria; order Nitrososphaerales; family Nitrosopumilaceae; genus Nitrosopelagicus. The sequence continues at coordinate 3,909 of CAYVQV010000048.1, forward strand.
ATGTTTAAGACAAGTAAATTATTTTGAAAAACGAATTAAAGAATATGCAGATATATTTTACGATAATCCAATTCTTAAAGCAAGAACAGAAGATACAGGTGTTCTTTCAGCTCAAGATGCAATTAGACTTGGAACTACTGGTTCTGTATTACGTGCTAGTGGTATTGATTATGATGTAAGAATAAAGGAACCATATGATGTCTATGACGAATTGGATGTTCATACAAACGTTCTAAAAGATGGAGATTCTTATGCTCGCTCAAAAGTTCCTTGGTTAGATATGTTAGAAAGCTGTAATATTATTAGACAGGCACTTGAGAAAATACCAAAGTCAGGTTCTGTTAGGACAAAATTAAAACCAAATCCAAAAGGTGTAGGAAACAATGAAGTGTATCGCAGAGTTGAATCTGGAAGAGGTTCAGCTGGAATGCATATTATTTCAACTGGTAAACCTGAACCATATAGAGTAAAAATCAGTCCAGGTTCATTTAGAAATCTAATTGCATTACCATATTTGTTAAAAGGTGAAAAGTTGGGTAACATGCCAGCAGTATATTGGAGTCTTAATTATTGGCCTGTGGAGGCGGATCGATAAATGTCAGTTATCGCACCAAAATTTCGTCTAGCATATTTCCTTAAAGGAGCAATTGATGATCTTTTTTGGGCAATTATTTTAATAACACTAATTGGAATTCCAGCAATTCAAATTGGATTATTTTATGGTAGTCTACCTGTTATTGACGGAGAACTACTTACACCATTCTTAGCATTTACGTGGTTATTCAATCCATCAATGGCTCTACCTCTAGTCAAATCATTGATTTACAGTGACTTGTTTAGAATTGCAGCATTTCCAGGATTTGGTTTTGCTGCATTAATTGCAGCAGGTACAATTTTTGTAGAAAGAAAAATGCTTGCAAAATTACAATTAAGAGTTGGTCCATTTTATTGTGGAAAAATAGAAGGAATACTACAACTTGCAGGAGACGGTTTAAAATTAATCTCAAAAGAAATTATCATACCTGCAAAAGCTGACAAGCCAATTTTTTGGGTTGCACCAGTTTTGTTTGTAGCTACTGCTGCAGCATTTGTTTCATTAATTCCAGTTGCACCAGGTGGCTGGGTTGTTGCAGATTTGGATGTTGGTTTGTTAGCAGTATTTGCAGTAATTGGATTTTTTCCAATTATCACAGTTCTTTCTGCATGGTCAGCAAATAGCAAATATCCATTCATTGGTGGAATCAGAGCATTACACCAAATGGTGTCTTTTGAAATACCATTAATTCTGTCATTACTTGGTGTTGTAATTCTAACAGGAACATTAAATCTTAGTGAAATTGTTGAATCTCAAAGTAGTTTTCCATGGATAATCTTTATGCCGATTGGTGCTATTGTATTTTTTACTGCAATGCTAGCAGAATTAGAAAGAATTCCATTTGATTTACCAGAAGCTGAAAGTGAAATTGTTGCAGGTTGGTTAACAGAATTTTCAGGAATGATGTATGGATTAGTGCAACTTGGTTCATATGTAAAATTATACGCATTTGCAGCTTTGTTTGTAGTAATTTTCTTAGGTGGATGGACAGGTCCTGTATTCTGGCCTCCTTTAGATGAGGAGATAATTACTACTGGTCTTGAAATTACAAGCTATACTGGTGATGTATTTCTTACAGTTGCAACTCCTGGATTACCATTATTTGATGCAGATCCAAATGAATGGATTCTACAAAAACAGGGAGAATTAATGTACACTAGTGGGCAGCTTTTGATTAGTGGAGTAATCTGGTTTGTTCTAAAAACTGTTGCTGTAATATTCTTTATTTTACTACCTCGTGGTGTTTTTCCAAGAATTAGAATTGATATGTTACTTCACATTGGTTGGTACAAGCTAATTGGTTTGTCATTTGTTAACATCTTTATTGCGTTGGGATTGTTATATGCTGGAATATTAGGACCTGGAGGTATACTCTAATGGGTACAGCTACTGGAATAATCAAAGCATTAAATTCTGGTGTAAAACATCTTGCTGTAAAACGTTTTACACTAAGATATCCGGAACAAAAACTCAAACTTGTAGGTGACGGTTATCAATTTGATCCAACTACAGGTGTAGGTATTGCAGGTTACAAAGGTAGACACATGTTGTTTCATGATCA
>CAYVQV010000049.1:0-5981 GCA_964454035.1 uncultured Candidatus Nitrosopelagicus sp.
AAATTTTATGGTGAAAGTGAAGCAAGGCTAAGAGAAATTTTCAAAGAGGCTAGAGAAAAAGCACCATCAATAATATTTGTAGATGAGATTGATTCTATTGCACCAAAACGGGAAGAAGTAACTGGAGAAGTTGAAAGAAGAGTTGTTTCACAAATGTTATCATTAATGGATGGATTAGAAGCAAGAGGAAAAGTTATTGTAATTTCTGCAACAAACAGACCAAACGCAATTGATCCTGCTTTAAGAAGACCAGGAAGATTTGATAGAGAAATTGAAATTAAAGTTCCTGACAAAAAAGGTAGGCATGAAATTTTACAGATTCATACACGCAACATGCCTCTAGCTGGAGATGATCAGGAATTTCCAGTGAATATTGATAAAATTTCAGCAGTTAGTCATGGATATGTTGGTGCTGATTTGGAATATCTGTGTAAAGAAGCAGCTATGAAATGTTTACGTAGATTACTTCCTGAATTAAACTTGGAAGAAGAAAAAATTCCTCCAGAAACTCTTGATAAATTAATAGTAAATGCTGATGATTTTAGAAAAGCACTAGTTGAAGTTACTCCATCTGGAATGAGGGAAGTATTCATTGAGAATCCTGATGTTAGTTGGGATCAAGTTGGTGGTCTTGCAGAAGTAAAAAAAGAATTAATGGAAGCCGTAGAATGGCCTATGAAATATCCTGGATTATATGATAAATTGGGACATAAGATGCCTAGAGGTATATTATTACATGGCCCCAGTGGAACTGGAAAAACTTTGATGGCAAAAGCAGTTGCAACTCAAAGTGAAGCAAATTTTATTTCTGTCAGAGGTCCTGAGCTGTTATCAAAATGGGTGGGTGAATCAGAAAGAGGAATAAGAGAAATTTTCAAAAGAGCAAGACAATCAGCTCCATGTGTAATTTTCTTTGATGAGATAGATTCTATTGCACCAATTAGAGGAGCAGGTGGAGAAACTGCAGTAACAGAAAGAGTAGTAAGTCAATTACTAACAGAATTAGATGGTATGGAAAACATGCATGGTGTTGTTGTACTTGCTGCTACAAATAGAGCAGACATGATTGATCCAGCATTATTAAGACCAGGAAGATTTGATAAAATAATTTCTATTCCACTTCCTGACAAAGAAAGTAGAAAAATGATTTTGGAAATAAATTGTAAAGATATTCCAGTTGCAGATCCAAATAGTCCTGATAAAATAGATTATGAAAAACTAGCTGAAAATACTGATGGACTAAGCGGTGCAGATGTTGCATCTATAGCAAATACTGCAGTATCTTTAGTTGTTCACGAACATCTTGATGGTGCACCAGATCCAAAATCCGTTGAAGCAAAAATTGGAGATGCTAGAATCACTATGAAGCATTTTGAAGAGGCTGTAAAGAAGGTTAGAGAGCAAAAAGACTTGAAGATTGGCGAAAAACTAGTAGCATCATACTACAGGTAGTTTTAATAAAATAATCAGTTAATCATTAGTAATTGTCAGATCTAAAAGGCTACAAAGGTAAATCATTCGAATTCTTAAATCGAAATGAAATAGAGATTGGAGATTCAATCAAAATTATTGCAGAATTAGCATATACTGGTATTCTAATGCCAAGATATGAAACAAGTGAAGATTCACATATAGTTCTAAAACTCAAAAGTGGATATAATATAGGAATTGAATTGGAAAAAATTGAGAGCATTAAGAAAATATCATCAGCTGAAATAATTATAAAAAAAGAAAATTTGAAAGAAGACAATTCTGAATTACCTAAAGTTCTATTACTATCAACTGGAGGTACAATAGCCAGTAGCGTAGATTATAGAACAGGTGCTGTAACACCTGCATTAACAGCATCTGATCTAAATGAAGCAGTTCCAGAAATTGCAAAGATTGCTAATGTTGATGCAGAAGTACTTTTTTCTGAATATTCAGAGAATTTACAACCAGAGCATTGGATTGAAACTGCTAAAAAAATTAATAGTTATTCAAAATCAAATTACAAAGGAATTATTATTGCACATGGTACAGATACAATGCACTATAATTCAGCATTTTTATCATTTGCACTATCAGGAATTTCGATTCCAATTATTCTTGTTGGATCACAAAGATCATCAGATAGACCATCTTCTGATGCTGCAGTAAATCTTTTAGCTGCAGTAAAATTTATTGTAGAAACTGATACAAAAGGAGTTTTCATAGTTATGCATCATAATGATAGTGATGATACAATTGCATGTCATTTTGGTACTAGAGTTAGAAAAAATCATACAAGTAAAAGAAATGCGTTTGAAACAATAGGTAATGATCCAGCATATATAATAACTGAAAAAAAAATATTAAAAAATACAGATAAAGAATTTTTTCAAAAATCGCAATATAATCCACAATTAAAAATAGATACTAAAGTTGCATTGGTAAAATATTATCCTGGATATGATCCCAAACAAATTGAGAAATTAATAGAATTAGGTTTTAAAGCGATTATTTTTGAGGGTACTGGACTTGGACATGTTGGAAATACAATGTATGATGTAATCAAAAAAGCAAATGAGAGAGGATTATTTTTGGGTATGACATCACAATGTATTGATGGTAGAATTAGAATGACAGTTTATGAAAGTGGAAGGGATTTGATGGAATTAGGAATAATACCACTTGAAAATATGATTCCAGAAGTAGCTCTTGTTAAAGCAATGTGGGCTTTGGGAAATTCTGAAAGTATTGAAGACGTGAAGAAAATAATGTTAGAAAATATCTCTTCAGAAATTACAGAGTGATGATGTAATAATGTCTGAATTAGAGATAGATAAAATTGGTTTAAAAGTTGGACTTGAAATTCATCAGCAATTAGATACAAAGAAAAAATTATTTTGTAATTGTAAATCTGTTGAGAATACGGAATATACAGGAAAATTCACCAGAAAATTGAGAGCCTCAAAAAGTGAACTTGGAAAAATTGATCCTGCAGCATTGTTTGAAAGTTCAAAATCAAAAACTATGGTGTATTACGAAAATCAGAATAGTAATTGTCTGGTAGAAAAAGATGAAGAACCACCACATAATTTGGATGTCAAAGCAAAGGAAATTGTACTACTGGTTTCTTCTGCACTAAATTCCAAGATTTTTAGTGAAATTCATGTAATGCGTAAGACTGTAATTGACGGTTCAAACACTTCAGGATTTCAAAGAACAATGCTAGTAGCACAAGGTGGAAATATTGAGATTAAGGGAATAAAAGTTGGTGTTCAATCAATTTGTCTTGAAGAAGATGCTGCAAAATTAATTAAAGATGAAAATGATTATAGATTTTTTAGTTTAGATCGATTAGGAGTTCCATTAATTGAGATTGCATTAGAACCTGTATCCTGTAATCCAAAAATGGTTAAAGAAATAGCATTATCGCTTGGGCGACTTCTTAGAGTAACTAAAAAAGTTGCAAGAGGAATAGGAACTATTAGACAAGATGTCAATGTCTCAATTGATAGTGGAGGAATTGTAGAAATTAAAGGAGTTCAGCAATTAGAACAACTTGAAAAAATCATTGAATATGAAGCAAAAAGGCAACATGGATTGAAACTAATCTCAGAAAAAATTAATTCTATAAGTAGAAAAGAAATTGATCAAAAAGATGATGTTTTTCTTATTACTAATTTGCTTCAAAATTGTAATTCTAAAATTATAAAAAAATCACTTGAAAATGGAGATGTAATTAAAGCCATTAAAGTTACAAAATTTGCTGGTTTGTTTGGTTTTGAACCATATTCAGGAATAAGACTTGGTAAAGAAATTGGACAGTTAGTGAGATTCTTTGGAATTGGAGGAGTTTTTCATTCTGATGAATTACCAAATTATGGAATTGAAAATAATGACATTCAAAATATACGAAAATATTTAGAACTTGAAGAAGATGATGCATTTTTAATTATTGCAGGAAAAAATCCAGCACTTGAGCATGCAATTAATTCTATAATCAACAGAATTAAAGATGCAAAAAATGGACCACTTGCAGAAACAAGAGCTGCAACATCTAATGATGAGACAATTTTTCTAAGACCAAGACCAGGTCCATCAAGAATGTATCCTGAAACAGATATTCCAACTATTAAAGTATCTAAAGATGAATTAGAAGTTGCAAAATCAAATATCCCAAAATCCTGGGATGAATCAATTTTAGAGATTAAAAATAAATATAAATTAAATCAACAATTAACAGAACAAATTTTTGATTCTGAATATTTTGATTTATTTGAAGAAAATTGTAATAATAATAAGAATTCTCCAAATTTTATTGCATCAGTATTATGTTCCACAATTGTTAATCTTCAAAGAAACGGTCTAGATTCATCTCTTTTAAAACATGAAGAAATTTCTAATACATTTGATTTGCTGAATTCTAATAAAATTTCTAAAGAATCAGTAGAAATTATCTTTGAACAAATAATGTCAGGAAAAGCAATTTCTGCATCTGAAGCAGTCAAAAATGCATCAATTAGAAATATGAGTGAGGATGAACTGAATAAAATTTTAGATATGATAATTCTAAATAATTCGGATAAAATTCAACAGGATGGCATCCGTTCGTTAACTTCACTTATGGGTATAGCAATGAAGCAAGTACGTGGACAGGCATCAGGTAATTTAGTAAATACATTACTTTTAAGAAAAATCAATAAATTATTAGAGAAATAAGAAGTAGATAAAAAAACAACAATTAACAGAAGAATAAAGCTATTAGCCTTTGCTCTTTCGTTTTGCTGTTCCTCTACCGGTTACTCTTGATTTACCTTTTGAAGAAGCTCGTGGTTTTGGATCAGGAATACTACTTAATTTTCTTCTTCCAGTTCCTCTTCCTGTAGTTACAGATCTGTTACCAGCTGCCTTTTTTTTGGCTGCCTGATATTCTTTATAAGAATCACCAGAAAATGTTGATTTTTTCTTTGTATCTGTAGCTCTCTTTTTTGTGCCTCTACCGGTTGTTCTGGTTACTTTTGCCATATGGAAAATAGGTAAACTACAATGTTTTAAAGGTGTCCATATACAAAATTTCCATTTATTGCGGGAAGTGGGATTTGAACCCACGTACTCCTGAGAGATAAGGATCTGAACCTTACACCTTTGACCAGGCTAGGTAACCCCCGCATAATTAGTTGAAATTCCTGAAATAAGTTCCTTATCAACAAAATATTGAAATTATAGGAATATTACATAATTAGAATTGGATGTTTCAGAGGTTTTTTGCCATAATTGTAAGGAAGTTCTTGGAAAATATAATACTGAATTTTATACAGATACACAAATCGGTGATGTGATAAAAATAATTCATGCATCTCATATTAGAGAAGGACATGATTTAGTAATTAGAGAAATAACTAAAAAATAGTTTAATTATAATCATCAAAATCTTTTAGAAGATTTTTTTGTTGTTTAGAAAGTTTTTTTGGGATTTCAACAACAACTCTAACAAATTGATCACCACGTTTACTTGAATGCAATTTAGGAAGTCCTTGACCTTTTATCTTTAAAATTGTATTTGGTTGTGTTCCTTCTTCAATTTTTAATTTTTCAGTACCATCTAATGTGGAAACTTGAATTTGTGTTCCTAAAGTGGCATCTAACATGGATATGTTTGCATCACAATAAATGTCTGTTTCATCTCTACGAAATCTTGGATGATCTTTCACTCTGACACGAACAATTAGATCTCCACTTATACCATCAGGAACTGATTGACCTTCTCCTTGTACAACATAATCTCCATCATCAATTCCAGGTGGAAGATTAAATGAAAGGTGTTTTTTGCCTTTTACTTTACCTGAATTACATTTTTTACATGGATTTTCAAACATTTGACCCTGGCCTTGACATTTTCTACATGGTTGAACTGTAACAAAAGTAGAAAATCCCATCTTCCTAGTAACTCTAACTTGTCCTTGTCCTCTACAATCATTACATGTGATTTTTGATGAACCTGATACACATCCTGA
>CAYVQV010000050.1:0-5929 GCA_964454035.1 uncultured Candidatus Nitrosopelagicus sp.
TCATTTTCATCAACTCAAAGCATTAATGTTCAAGCATGTGGTAATTCCATATCTTATTACAATCTAATTTTAGGTACTGCTGATGATGATATTTTAATCGGTACAAATTCATCTGATTTAATTTTCTCATTTGAAGGTAATGATATAATTTCTGGAAATCAAGGTAATGATTGTATTTTATCTGGTGAAGGTGATGATATAATATTTGGAGATCAAGGCAATGATAATATTTCAGGTGGTTCAGGCAGTGACATAATCAAAGGACAATCCGGTGAAGATATTTTGCAAGGAGGAATTGGGCTTGATATAATCAACGGTGGTGATGGTCTTGATATCTACAAGAGTGTAGATGAGATAAACAATGATTTGATTCTAAATTGTGAAATAAACGAGTAATTACTACTTTTAATTTAAAAAAACTACAGAATTATAATACCTACAAGTAAATTACGAATATTGACTAAATCTAGGAAATTATTTTCAGATGCAAAGAAGATCATTCCATCTGGTGTAAACAGTCCTGTACGATACATAGAACCATATCCATTCTTTGTCAAACGTTCTCAAGGAAGTTTGTTATGGGATGAGGATGGTAGAAAACATATAGATTTCTGTAATGGATATGGTGCACTACTTTTAGGCCATACTAGGAAAGAAATTATTACTGCAGTATCTTCACAATTAAAAAAAGGAACATTATACACTACTCCAACATTATTAGAAATTGAATTATCAAAACTCATCATCAAAAATTTTCCTGCTATTGAAAAAGTAAGAACAGTGAATACTGGAGCAGAAGCAACTATGACTGCAATTAGATTGGCTAGAGGTTTTACAAAAAAGAAAAAGATCATAAAATTTGAAGGATGTTATCACGGTGCATATGATGCAGTTCTAGTGAAAGCAGGTTCTGGTTCTGCACATAATGGTATATCAATATCAGATGGAGGATTAGATGAAGTTTCAAAAAATACACTTGTTGTACCATATAATGATTCATATGAATTAGAAAAGACTCTAACAAAGAATAAAGACGTTGCAGGTCTTATCATAGAACCAGTTCTTGCAAATATGGGATTGGTATTACCAGAAAAAAATTTTCTTTCTGATGTAAGAAAGATCACAAAACAACATGATGTTCCTTTAATTTTTGATGAAGTAGTAAATGGATTCAGAGTTTCCGAAGGAGGAGCACAGAAATTGTTTAAAGTAAAACCCGATATAACAACATTAGGTAAGGCACTTGGTAATGGTTTTACAATTGCTGCAGTTGGTGGGAAAAAAGAAATTATGAATAAATTAGCACCAACAGGTAAGGTATATCAAGCAAGTACATTTGCTGGAAATCCTATTTCAGTAACTGCCGCAATAACTTCTATCAAAACTATTAACAGAATCAAGAATAAATTGTATCCTAAATTAGAACGTTATTGTAAAATCATGGTTGATGAAATTGATGATTTAGCAACTGATTATCATATACCTCATACCATAAACTCAATATCATCAATGTTCCAGATTTTTTTCACAAATCAAAAAGTTATTGACTATAAAACTGCAAAAAAGTCAAATACAAAAAAATTCCAAAAACTTTTTTCAAATCTTTTAAAGAATGGTGTTTTTGTTGCACCTTCACAATATGAGACTGTTTTTCTATCTGATGCACATACAGATACTGATATTAGAAGAGCTCTTGGAGCGTATGGTTTGTCATTAAAACAGGTGAAAAATTGAATTTTATAGTTGGTGCTAGAGGAAGTAAATTATCATTAGCACAAACAAATTGGGTAATTTCTGAATTACAAAAAATTGATCCATCACTATCATTTGAGATTAAACCAATTACTACAAAGGGTGACACGGATACAAGACCATTGTTTGCCATGGAACAAAAAGGCATATTTGAAAAAGAGATTGATAGGGCCGTATTTGAAAAAGAAATTGATTTTGCTGTTCACAGTCTAAAGGATGTTCCATCAAAACTAGATTCGGATTTAATAATATCATGTATTCCCAAGCGTGAAGCAATTAATGATGTTCTTATAACCAAAGAAGGATTTGATATTAAATCAGTTCCATCTGGTTCTGTTATTGGAAGTAGTAGTTTAAGGCGTGCGGTACAAGTAATGCGCCAACGACCAGATCTAGTTGTAAAACCTGTTAGAGGCAATATTGAAACAAGAATTAACAAAGTTATAGATGGAAAATTTGATGGTATTGTTTTGGCACAAGCAGGAATAACAAGACTTGGAACCGATATCAAATTTTCAAAATTATCACCAGACGATTTCCCACCATCACCTGGTCAAGGTGCACTTGCAATTGTATCAAGAAAAGACAATTCTAATACTTTGGAAATGCTAAAAAAAATTGAAGACTACAGATCTAGGATGGAAATTGAAGCAGAACGTGCATTGTCAGAATCTGTAGATTCTGGATGTAGATTTCCTGTAGGAGCATTTGCAGTGTCAAATTCTAATTCTTTGACATTAAAAGTTGCAGTTTATTCAATGAATGGAAAAAAATCAATCGTTTTAGAGAAAACTGGAGAACTTGATAAACCAAGAGAGTTAGGAAAATTACTTGGAACTGAGTTAATAGATAAAGGAGTTAAAGATATTGCTTCTAATTGGAGAGAAGAGTTGGAGGAATGGAATAAACAATGACAGGTAAAGTCTATCTTGTTGGTGCAGGACCTGGAGATCCTAAATTAATTACACTTAGAGCAGTTGAATTAATCAAAAAAGCTGATGTGGTATTATACGATAGATTAGTTAGCAAGAAAATTCTTAGCATGATTCCAAAACGTACCAAGTCTATCTATGTAGGTCGTGCAGTTGGAGATGATACTACTCATCAAAATACTACAAATGAATTAATGGTAAAATACGCAAAATTACAAAAATCTGTAGTACGACTAAAAGGCGGTGATCCAATTATTTTTGGACGTGGTGGAGAAGAAGCTGAATTTCTAAAATCATTTGATGTAAAATATGAAATAATTCCTGGAATCACTTCTGGAATAGGTTCTGCAACCTATGCGGGAATACCATTGACTCATAGAGAATTTGCATCATCAGTTGTATTTGTAACTGGTCATGAAGATCCTGAAAAGAAAAGCGAAGTTGTAAAATGGAAGAAATTAGCAAAATCAGTAGATACAATAGTAATCATGATGGGTCTCTCAAGAATTGAAATAATCACACAGAAATTAATTGATGGTGGAATGGATAAAAATATGCCAGTTGCTGTTATACAAAATGGTACAACACCTAAACAAAAAATGATCAAGGGAACTGTTTCTAACATATCTAACAAAATTAAAAGAAATAAGATCAAGCCACCAACTAATATTATAATAGGTCGTGTAGTTGCTTTATCAGATACAATTAGGTGGAAAAAATGATTGATGGAAAAACAATAGCAATAACTCGTTCAAAAGAGGATGCCCAAGAATTTATAGAACTTGTTTCAAAGCAAAATGCAAATCCAATAACACTTCCTACAATTCAATTAGTTAGTAAAGGAGAAAAAATTGTTGATGAGTTTTTAGATACTATTGAAAAAGAAAATCCAGATTATTCTGTATTTATGAGTTCAAAAGCAGTTACTCTATTAATTGAAAGTGCAAAAAAGATATCAAAATTTGAAAAACTTCAGATTGCTATTACAAATACTATTGTTATTGCAGTTGGTCCAAAAACGAAAGATGTGTTAGAACAAGAGAATATCAAAGTTGCATACGTACCAGAAAGATATTCATCTGTTGGGGTAGGTGAAGTTTTTACTAGACTTAATGCAACAGGAAAAAAGGCTATAATACCAAGAAGCGGTGCATCAACTCCATTTTTGAAAAACCTTTTAGAAAAAATTGGAATCAAAGTTGTTGAACTTTATTTATATGATGTTTGTGCATTTAATGATCCAACTGAATGGAATGATTTTAGAGATCTGTTCTCTCAAAATAAGATAGATGGAATAATTTTTACTAGTGCATCTTCTGTTAGAGCATTTTTTGAAATCATGAAAAATGACTATACTCAAGAAAATCTAATTCAACTATTGGAAAAAACTAAAGTTATTGCAATAGGTCCTTTCACTGCTGATGAATTAAAAAAATTCAATATCAAAAATATTATTGCAGATATTCATACTGTTAAAGGCTCAGTAGAAGCAGTCTTAGAAGCGTTTTCCTTAGCTTAACCTATTTAGTAATAGCTAATTTTACTCTATTTTTTATATTAACGCCGTTGTAATTTTGTTATGACATCTGAAAATCTTGACATGGACTATTCAAAATATGATTTTAAAGATTCAACCGAACTATACGTCCATTTGAGTAAGAAAGGACTCTCAAAAGAAACTGTGATCGGAATAAGTAAAATGAAAGATGAGCCACAGTGGATGCTTGATTTTAGACTTCGTTCTTATGAGGTATTTATGAAAAAACCAATGCCAACATGGGGGGCTAATCTAAGTTCTATCGATTTTCAAAATATCTATTATTATGCCAAGGCATCAGAAAAAACAGAAAAAAATTGGGATGATGTACCTGAAGATGTAAAAAATACGTTTGAAAAACTAGGTATCCCAGAGGCTGAAAAAAAATTTTTAGCAGGTGTAGGTGCTCAGTATGAATCAGAAGTTGTTTATCATAATTTAAGAGAAGATTTAGCAAAGCAGGGTGTTTTATTCTTAGATACAGACAGTGCTCTAAAAGAACAACCTGAGATTTTCAAAAAATATTTTGGTAAAATGATTCCACCAGAAGATAATAAATTTGCAGCACTCAATAGTGCAGTTTGGAGTGGCGGTTCATTCATCTACATTCCACCTGGAGTTAAAGTAGATATGCCATTACAAGCATACTTTAGAATTAATGCTGAAAATATTGGTCAATTTGAAAGAACTTTAATTATTGCAGATGAAGGTTCAGAAGTTCATTATATTGAAGGTTGTACAGCACCAGTATATTCTTCAGAATCATTACATTCTGCAGTTGTTGAATTAGTTGCACACAAAGATGCAAAATTACGATATACTACAATACAGAATTGGAGTAATGATGTTTACAATTTAGTTACAAAACGTGCTTATGCATATGAAGGTGCAACAGTTGAATGGATTGATGGAAATATTGGAAGTAAGATTACAATGAAATATCCAGGAATTTATTTAATGGGACAAAAAGCATATGGTGAGACACTTTCTATTGCATTTGCAGGAAAAGGTCAACATCAAGATACAGGTGCAAAAATGGTTCATTTAGCACCTAATACAACATCAAAAATTACATCTAAATCAGTTAGTCGTGCAGATGGTCGTTCAACATATAGAGGATTACTAAATGTTGCAAAAGGTGCAACTAATGTTAAATCAACTGTTAGATGTGATGCATTGCTATTAGATGATACTTCAAAAACTGATACATATCCATATATGGAAATTAATCAAGAAGATGCAACTATAACACATGAAGCAACTGTTGGCAAGATTGGTGATGAGCAAATTTTCTATCTCATGACACGTGGATTTTCAGAAGAAGAGGCACTGACACTAATTGTTAATGGTTTCATGGAACCATTTACAAAAGAGCTTCCAATGGAATATGCAGTAGAATTGAATAGACTCATCAAATTAGAAATGGATAATTCAGTAGGATAAAATTTTAATAAACTGATTCAAATGCAAAAACTTGCGCTATCATCAATTGAAAATTCTTTGATTGATGAGATTTCAGCCTCTAGAAATGAACCTAATTGGCTTAAAGAGTATAGAAGGGATTCATTAGGCATATATCATGAACTACCACAAGAGGTATCACCACTCTACAACAAATATACTGATGCTAAAAAAATGAATCCAGAGCAAGTTTCATTATCAATTAATACAAATTCTGGAATACCTGAATTTCTAAAAAAACGTATTG
>CAYVQV010000051.1:0-5859 GCA_964454035.1 uncultured Candidatus Nitrosopelagicus sp.
ATGATAACAGTTGATTGTCGTGATGTAGAATCAATTCAAAATGAATTAGTAATTTATGTGGCTGATCAGGTTGGTGCAGTTCCAAATCTGAAATATCACGAGTTTATCTTATCAGGAATAGAAGATGATGATATAGTTAATCAAGATGAGGTAGTGGCATCAATCAAGGAGTTTTTACAATCAATAGGTGAACAGACAAATTTTGCTGTAATTTCAAAGGGAGATACAGTATCAATAGAGTCAATATCAGGTAAGGTAATTGACCGTGATCAACAACCAAAATCTGAGCTTTTCTCATGTACTCACTGTGGTCATGTGACACCATATGAGGTCGTTCATAACACTCACATGAAAATTCACTATCTTTAATTAAAAAAAAAGCCAGTAGCGAGATTTGAACTCACGACCTATTGATTACAAATCAATTGCTCTAGCCAGGCTGAGCTACACTGGCACAATATTTTTGTAAATAAGCTCGGTTTAAAATGTTCTCAAAATACAGGTTACGATTTAATAATATCGGATTTGTGGCACGTTTATGAAGATTAAATATGTTAATCCAAAAAAACTGAAAGTTTTGATGTCAGTTTTCTATGGTGTAGGATTATGGGGAATTGTATTTGGACTTTGGCTAGGTAATTTTGCCACGTCCAAGGAACAATCACTAAATTATTTCATGATTGTCATTTTAGGTGTCATTAATTTGCTTCTTGGTGGTGTGATGTCATATCTGTTTTTAACACAAGAAAGAAAAATTGATCCAAGAAAAGACTCAAAGTATAAACGAAAGAAATAGTGCACCTACTACTATAATATTTGTTGCAAAATGCATTGCATATGAATGATCCACTCCTTTTTTATCGTAAACATATTTGAACACAAAGCCAACTGGTATCAGTATTAGTGCCATGTGAATTTTTATTCCCATTGCTATGTGAATTAAAGCCCAAACAATTACCATTTTTTTTGACTTTCTAAAAAAACGTTCTTCAAAATAATTAATGTGAATGAACATGTAAAGAAGTAATGGTATGAATGGTATTACACCCCATACACCTTGTTCTGCAAATGGTCCAAATGCAATGTTATATCCTAACCAACTCCAATTTAATATTGGTATTTCATCAACGTATGGAAAAATAAATAGAACATAGCAAGCCAAAATTGCAAAAGATATTGGTGCATATTTTATAGATTTTAATCCGTTCTTCAGATTGAAAATTCGTTTTTTAGTTTCTTTAATTAAAAGTAAACTACTTCCAACTGTTAGTACATAATATCCAACTATAAATAAATCAGAACTAAAGAAAGATGTGTCCATAAGACGTCCACATACCATTCATTAAATAAGCTATACTGCAATGAGAATCATGACTATTCAAAGTGGTGATGCTGCAGAAAATTTTGAACTTACTGCACATGATGGCTCTATAATCAAACTAGAATCATACAAAGATAACAAGAATGTTGTATTATGTTTTTATCCAAAAAACCATCTTTTTGGATGTCCATCAAAAAAAGTATTTGAAATGGCAGAAAGTGTAATATCTGTATTTCCTCAAATTGAATCTGAAGATACAGTGCTTTTTGCAATTTCTGTTGATTCTGTAGAATCACAGGCAAAATTTGTGGATGAATACAAAATTCCTTATGTTCATCTTAGTGATCCCAAAAAGATTGCTTGTAAGATATATGCAGGGCTTAATGTTGTAGGATTGGCAAAACGTTCTACTTTTGTAATTGACAAAACTGGTAAAATTAGAAATGTTTTTCGTGATATTGACGCCAAACATCATGGATCGCAAATTCTTGAGTCTTTAAAAGACATTTAGAATCAAAATTATAAACTATAAATTATTGTCATAGAAATTTCTTGCAATGATTGATTTAGTTGCAAAGAAATTATTTCTAACAAAGGGAATTGGTGTACATGATGACAAACTCACAAGCTTTGAGTTTGCTTTAAGAGATGCTGGAATTGAAGGTACAAACATTGTACTTATCTCAAGTATTTTCCCACCAAATGCAAAGCTTGTTCCAAGAAAGGAAGGTCTAAAATTGATAAAACCTGGACAGATACTATTTACAATTTATTCTAAAAATCAAACAAATGAAGCACAAAGACTGATTTCTGCATCTGTTGGAGTGGCACAACCAAAAGATCGTAAAAAATATGGTTATTTATCTGAGTATGATGCATTTGGTCAAAATGAAAAGGTTGCAGGTGACTATGCAGAAGATATTGCAGCACAAATGCTTGCATCATCTTTGGGAATTGACTTTGAAGCTGACAAAAGTTGGGATGAAAAAAGGCAACAATGGAATATTTCTGGTAAAATCTATAAAACACAAAATATTACGCAAACTGCAAAAGGTGATAAGAATGGTAAATGGACTACAGTATTTGCAGCTGCCGTGTTAATCCTTTAGTGTTTTGATTTGTATCCCTTCATGTAGTAAATTGCAGCAGCAATAGCAACTACAATAATTATTGCAAGAATTACATACTGTGACTGTTCTTCCTCTTTCTCTTCTACAACATCTTCCACTATTCGCTCCTCACCAATTTCAGCTAATTCACTTGATAGAATATTGACAGGACTTACACCATCCCAAGATGAGAGTTCTAGTTTTAATTCATTATTTGTAACAGAGTTACTTTGGCCAAAAAGAAATTTACCACCTATGAATGATCCATGTGATTTATCAAAAAACCAACCTTTTTCTGCAATATCAGACACGGTTGAAATTTTTTGAATCACATTTGCATTAGCAGATTTAATTTTAACATTTTGACCTTCATCAGTTATTATAAGCACATCTAAGATAGAATTTAATGGTGTAAAGTCGTTACCAAAATAATTCGAACGTTTTAATTCATTTATGTAAAAATATTCAAGAGGATTAATTTCTACTATACTATTTACTGCATTGTAATATTTTTTTGAAACATTTAGCATGTATCGTGGATCACCGTCATTTAGAAATATCGTCATTGAAATATTCGGTGTTGTAATTGATGGTCCTATAATTTGTCCTTCATATAATGGGTATCCATGAAGGAAAGAACCTGATATATCCCATGCTCTATCATAAAATCCTCCACCGCTAGTTATCTTGTTAGAAATTAGAAGATTAGAAAATTTTTTAAACAATTCACTTGAGCTTTGCATTGGCATTGTGTAGACTGCTGAAACTGTACCTTCAATCACTTTTCCTGCCTCAGATGCATCTCCACTTTGAATGTACACTGAATGAAATTTTGCATTAGAATCAAATGAATTGTTAATTTCGTTAATTAATAAATTTCCAATTCTTTTGGTTTCAATCTGGACTCTCTTTACGTTTCCGTCAGATTCCATTCTATCTTCATCAGTGATGAATTCTTTAATTTTCTCAAAATCAAGATTGATTAGTATACACTGACTGTCTCCCATAACTCCAGGAATACATCCAACTAAATCTCCTAGATGATCAATTTCTTGCATATTTGTAAAAACAATAGAATGAACAAACTCTCCTTCTTTTATTTTTTCTATGAATTGTTCTGAAAATTTAAAATCATCATTACTTGTACTTTGTAGTCCAACTGATAATTCAATATCACCTGATTGTTTGACCATCTTTATTGCACCGTCGCCACGTATTAGTTCATGATTATACACAACAACAATGTTTTCTGAGAAAGTTGAATTTTTCATTTCCTGTGCTGACGCATCAGATGCTAATGTAACAGTTAGCGCCAATATAGCAAAGAGAAATACTATTTTTAACACGTTTTAAGGAAAAAAAAATTGGATTAATAGTTTTTCTATAATTCAGTCAAACGTTTAAATCCAAATGAAATTTATGAAAAATTGACATCGATTCAAACCGTTGGGGAACAAGCTGGCAGTCGGATGGCTCTGACTGTCAGCCCCATTATTTTAGATTTTTAGAGTTTTGATAATGTGTTTACTTGTTCATCAATGTAGTCAAAACCATCTTGCCAGAATTTGGATTTTGTTATATCCAATCCATGTTCCTTTAGCAGTATTTCTGGTTTTTGAGATCCACCGGCAGATAAAATATCTGTATAGCTTGAAACAAAACTTTCACCTTCATTTTTGTATGTTTGAAATAATGATACCGCAAGAAGATTTCCAAATGAATATGAATAGCAGTAAAATGGACTGTGGTAAAAATGTGGAATACAACTCCATTCTATTCCAAAGTCATCAGATATCTGAATAGAGTTTCCAAACTGATCTTTGAGATTTTTTCTATAGATATTTGAAATATCTTCTACTGTAATGGAGTTTGCAATCTGTTTATGTGCCTCCATTTCAAACAATGTGAAAAATGATTGTCTACCAATTGTTGCATAAAAATCATCAATCTTATCAGACAACATTGTCGCTTTTTCGTTATCTGAAATTTGATTAGAAATATTATCGTATAGGAGTAGTTCTGAATATGTAGATGCAGTTTCTGCAAGTGGGAGTGGAGCATCTGATACCAGTATTGATTTATCGGATGCAGCAACACTGTGTACTGCATGTCCAATTTCATGTGCTAGTGTAAACACATCTCTTGATTTTCCTGTATAATTAATCAGTACAAATGGAGTGATGTATGGAAGTGGTGTACTACAAAACGCACCATCTCTTTTTCCATGTCTTAATGAATAATCTATGTGATTTTCATTAAAAACACGTGATGCAAACTCTGCAATTTTTGGACTAAATCTATTGAGTGAGTCAAGAACCAGTTTTGTTCCCTGCTCAAATGTATAATTTCGTTCAGCCCCACTCTTTTTTGATGGAGCGTATAGATCATATCTACGAAGTTTTTTAACTCCTACTCGTTTTGCTTTTTGCTTAAAGTATTTTTGAAATACTGTTGCATTTTTCTTACACACCTGCAACATTACATCAATTGTTTTATCATCCACATCATTTGAAATATTCTGAATTGAAATCGGTGATGGGAACTTTCTCATATCCATTCCTTCATTTTTCCAATTTAGTGCAATATTTTGATAAATCTGGCCTATGACACCTTTATTTTCTTGATATTTTGTCAATAATGCTTTGTATGCTGCTTCTCTTGTTCGTGGATTTTTATTTCTTACAAGTGTAGTAAGTTCTTCTCGTCCCAGTGTTTTTTTCTTTCCATTTACATTTACTGTATATGAAAATGCATTTGTTATTTTATCGTATATTTTTACTAATGCTGAGATTCCTGTAACATCTAATGTGTTTATTATTTTTTCTTCCGGCTCTGATAATGCATATTTAGCAACCAATCTCTTGTATCTCAAATAATCACTCAAATCTCCTGATTCTTTGATTAGTCTTTTAGCATTTTTTTCATCTACTTGTTTTTTCCACCATAGATCAAAAAACAGCATTTTATTTTGAATAACAGAACCAAACTGTGAAATTCTATTTAGTAGCGTAGTTGCCTCATCTGATTGTGTATTTTCAGAAAATTTTAACCCTGCATACCCTCCAATTTTACTTGCTTTTTCTGTGATATCTTCAATCTCATGTAATATGGCAAGAAATTTCTTTGATGAAATACCTGGTTTTAGTTGTGACCTAATCTTCACAAATTTATCTGACTGTTTTTGAATTTCATTAATTTTTTTATCAAATGACTGTCTTGTTGGGTTTTTTACTAAATCGTCAAGATCCCATTTGCCTTTTTCGTATTTGTTCACAATTATTTGATAAATTATCTGCTTCTATATCTTTTGAAATACATTCAACGTCTAAATATTACACATTCAAAAACTTACTTGGATCCGTCGTCTAGCTTGGTTTGGATACCGCACTCACACTGCGGGGGTCAAGGGTTCAAATCCCTTCGGATCCA
>CAYVQV010000052.1:0-5838 GCA_964454035.1 uncultured Candidatus Nitrosopelagicus sp.
AAATCTTTTTTCAATAATTCCTGCATATATTTATTCTAAATTACGAGGTGGAATTATAATAAGAATAGTTGATGATATGTGGCCAGAATTACTTTATGAACAAAAAATTTTAAAATCAAATTCTTTGAAAAAACTACTTACAAGTTTAGCAAAATTTTCATATAATTACTCAAAACATATTATCACATTAAACAATGAGGTTAAAGAATCAATTCATAATTCGTATGGAATTAATAATGATAAGATTGATGTTATCTCTCATGGAATAGATGAAACAGTTTTTACTTTTACAAAAAAAGAGCGTCAAAAAATTTTTACTTTAATGTATTCTGGATCATTGAATACATCTTATGATTTTGATTTAATATTAAACGCTGCAAAAAAGCTTAAAGATGAAAATATTCAATTTATTATCAGAGGAAAAGGCAAACAACTATCATATTTAGAAGATCAGAAAAAAAAATTTCAAATTGATAATCTAATAATTGATCCAAGTTTTGTTCCAATTGAACAGTTATCTTCAACATTATCTAGAGCTGACGTATTATTGGTTCCAATGGTAAAGGGTAATTCGATAAATTTGTCATTACCTACAAAAATTCTTGAATCTCAAGCTATTGGTAGACCTATAATTTGTTGTTCTAGTGGTGCAATTGGCGATTATGTGAAAACAACAAATTCCGGAATTAATGTAAATGAAGGAGATCTTGCTGGTTTTATTGATGCGATCTTGAAATTAGAATCAAATGATCAATTATGTCAAGAATTTGGTCAAAATGGAAGAAATTTTGTTGAAAAGAATCATACATTTGAGATAATTAGAAATAATCTTTCTTCCATAATCCAGAAAAGATTATGACTGATTTGAGTCAATTAGTTTGAATTTTGGTAATGGAACTATAAATTTTCCTCCATCTCGAAGATAATCTTTTTCCCTATTTTCAAATTCATCAATAAAATACCATGGTAAAACCAAAAAATAATCTGGTTTATCTAAACGAGCCTGTTTTTCGGAAATTATTGGTATTTTACTTCCAACAGTTTTTTTCCCCCATTTATCTGGATTTCTTTCAGCTGCAGCTAAAATAGAATTTGAATTAAGTTCATAATACTGTAGTAATGTATTACCCCTGGTTGAAGCACCATAAACATAAATTTTTTTCCCGTTGTTAATCTCGTCTTTAATAAATTTACAAGTTTGTTCTTTTATATTTAATATTCTGTTTGCAAAATCTAAATATGGTTTTTGATTATCTAGGCCAATCTTTGTTTCATATTCTCTAACACTGTTAACTCTTTCTGATATAGAAAATTTTTTACAATCTTTAAATTTGATAAATACTCTAATGCTTCCACCATTAATATTATTTTGTTCTATATCAAATACTTCTAGATTATGTTTATTTAATAAATATTCAAGGGACTGTAATGAATAATATTCTAAGTGCTCATGAACAATATTATCAAATGCATTATTTTCTAACATAGTTACTAAATAATTCATTTGAAGTATCCAAATTCCATTCTCATCAAGAATACTTCTTACATCATCAACAAAATCGTGTGGATTATCTAAATCATAGAACATGGAAATACTTGTAACTATACTTGCTTTTTTAGAATTAAATTGTAATTTAAATGATTGAGCATTAAAGTATTCATTAAAAATCTTAAACGTTCCAACATTTGCTTCTTCTAATAAATTAGTTGCTGGCTCAAAACCAATTAATTTTATTGATTTATTTTTATAAAATCGTAATAACGTTCCATCATTTGCTCCAATGTCTACAACAATATCATCATTTTTTAGTTGTATTTTTTCTTCTGATTTATGAACAATTTCTTCAAGATCATTTCTAATTGTTTGATTTACTCCACTTTTATACCAAAATCTTCTATACAGTAGATCTGGAGAAACTGTGTGATGTAACTGTAATAAACCACATCCATCATTATCACGTTCACATAAAACTAAATCTAATGGTGCAACAAAATTTGTATCATCTTCTTCTAAGAAATCTACTAAATACTGATTCCCAAGACTAAGAATATGTTTTAAATTAGAATTTTGACAATTTCGACATTTTTCTATTTTTTTAGTATCTTTGGCTAATTGACTATTTTGTTCCATCTGGAGTAACGCTATTTTTTACGTTTTTTAAGGCTATTTTTTGAACTATTGTTTTCTTTACTTAATCTTGTAATAATTTTACTCTCAGATGGATATGATGGAGCATCCCAAGGAAATGTTTTACCATCTAAAAATAATTTCCATCTATTTACATCCTCGTTCAACATAATTTCAACTAATTTATGGAATGTAATTTTTGCTGTCCAATTTAATTTTCTTTTTGATTTTTTAGAATTACCACATAAATAATCAACTTCCAAAGGTCGTAGAAATCTTTTATCTGTTTTCACGTATTTTTTCCAGTTTAAGCCTACTAACTCAAATGAGATTAAACCAGAATAATTAACACAAATTTCAGACAAGTCTTTATTTTATAATTATAAGTAAGTTATTTCTGTTCTGCATAAATATGACCCACAAACATATTTTTGTTGAAGCGTATAGGTCTAGAAACATGTACTAGAAAACCTGCTTTCTCAAGTTTATCCTGTAAATCTTTGTATCCATGATGATATTCTATTTGTATGTGACTAAAACATTTTAGAATAGAATTAGGAGTATTATTGAGTACGTCATATTCACAGCCTTCACAATCAACTTTTAAAATAGCACTATCAGATAGGAATTTTTTTGTAATATCACCAAGTGATGTTGTAGGTATAGATATTCCATTTTCTTGATGTTCAAACTGAGCTTGATTTCCATAAATATTTGGATTGATTTTCACTGTTCCAGTTTTTTTACTTGCAGCTTGTAGATTAAAAATAATTTTATCATCTAATTTGTTTTGAGAAATATTCTTCTTTGCTATTTCATAGTTTCTTGAAGAAAGTTCAAAAGAAATAACTTTTTTTGCACCTTTTAAAGCAAAATAAATTGCTGAATCTCCAACATTTCCACCAATATCAATTACAATTTTATCTTTCACAGGTAATCTTTTGTATTCCTCAATTAGAAATACAGCTATCAAATCTCCACCATATTCCCAATCAGAAAATTTTACAGAAGGTAAAGAAGAAGGAGAGATTGTAATGGATGTTTTTTCTGGAACACAATAACAATGGGAATTATGAGAAGAGAAAAATCTAATTTGTTGTGCATCTTTTAAAAGAAGTGATTTCCCATTCCTAAAAATTACATTCACAGGAAATTTTTTTTTAATAAATGCATTTAAGAAAATACTAGAAAAATTTTTATAGGTTTTTACATAATCTAACAAAAAAATCTTAAGTGAATCATAAATAAAATATCGAAATGACCAAAAATAATCCAAAGTAGACATATTTTTTATACTCAATTTCTTCAAAAATAATTTATTTTATTCATATATGAATTCCATCATTATCACGTTCACATAAAACTAAATCTAATGGTGCAACAAAATTTGTATCATCTTCTTCTAAGAAATCTACTAAATACTGATTCCCAAGACTAAGAATATGTTTTAAATTAGAATTTTGACAATTTCGACATTTTTCTATTTTTTTAGTATCTTTGGCTAATTGACTATTTTGTTCCATCTGGAGTAACGCTATTTTTTACGTTTTTTAAGGCTATTTTTTGAACTATTGTTTTCTTTACTTAATCTTGTAATAATTTTACTCTCAGATGGATATGATGGAGCATCCCAAGGAAATGTTTTACCATCTAAAAATAATTTCCATCTATTTACATCCTCGTTCAACATAATTTCAACTAATTTATGGAATGTAATTTTTGCTGTCCAATTTAATTTTCTTTTTGATTTTTTAGAATTACCACATAAATAATCAACTTCCAAAGGTCGTAGAAATCTTTTATCTGTTTTCACGTATTTTTTCCAGTTTAAGCCTACTAACTCAAATGCAATCTTAGTAAATTCCAATACAGAATGTGCTTCACCAGTGCTAATAACAAATGTATCTGGTTTATCCTGTTGTAGCATTAAATGAATTGCATCAACATATTCAGGTGCGTACCCCCAATCTCGTTTGGCATATAAATTTCCTAAAATTAATTCTTTCTTTAGACCTAATGAAATTTCTGCTACTGCATTTGTTATTTTTCTTGAAACAAATTCTAATCCTCTAAGTGGTGATTCGTGATTAAATAAAATTCCCGTTGATGTAAATATATTATATGATTTTTGATAAATATCTGTAATCCAATGCGCATATAATTTTGCAACACCGTATGGGCTTGCAGGACTAAATGGTGTATTTTCGTCTTGAATTTTTGTCTTAGAGTTTCCATACATTTCACTACTTGATGCTTGATAAAATTTTAAATTAGGATTAACAATTCTAACTGATTCTAAAAGTTTTGTTACTGCAAGACCAGTAATCTCTGCGTTTCCTATAGGTTGTTCAAATGCAGAACTAACAAAGCTTGATGCTGCTAGATTGTACAATTCATCTGGATCTGAAACATGTACAGCCTCAACTAAGGATCCCATATCTAAAAGATCTGCAGGAATTAAATTAATTTTTGAAAAAATTCCAAGTGATTGAAGACGCCAAAAATTTGGTGTGGATGTTCTTCTATATGTGCCAAATACTTTATACCCTTTTTTTAATAATAAATCTGCTAAATATGCTCCATCTTGACCAGTTATTCCAGTTATTAGTGCTTTTTTTACCATATTACTGTTAAATAATTAATGAGTAAATAATGATTACGTGGAATTGTTATCACTAAAGTAAAAATCATAACATTTTTTTTGAGATTGATTGTTTAAAAAACTTAATATCTATTCAAGATTGTTTTAGAAATAATTGAAGATTATTGATAGACCTAGTGGTTGTTTTTGTGATAGGACAGAAACAAATCCAGAGTTAGAACGAATTGATGTAATTATGATGACGCTTGACGCAGAAACTTTTCTCGAAAAATCATTATTTAGTGTGTATAGAGAAATTCCTGTTAAACGACTAATAATTTGTGATGGTGGTTCAAAAGATTCAACATATGAGATATTGGAAAAATTTCCACGAGTAGAATTACACAAAAAATCAGAAATTAAAACAGGTGCAAAATCTCTTGAATTTTTGATGACCCAAGTAGAATCAAATTGGTTTGTACTAGTTGATGCAGATATTGAACTAAATCATGGTTGGTATGATGAAATGACTAAACATCAAGATAAATTTGATGCAATTGAAAATGGTAAAAATGTATTGGCATCTCACAAATATCAATTAGATGAAGAAAAAATACAAGAGGGAAGCAGAGCAGGCACTCAATGTCATTTAATGAAAAAGGAAGCAGTAAAGAATTTTCATTGTGATGATGATTATATGTGGAGACATACTGATTTTTTAATGCAGCAAATAATAGAACAATCAGGTTTTAAATATGGAAAAATAAATGATACATTTCATATTCATAATGAGACAGAGAGAATTCCATACAAATCTGATTCTACAAAAAGTTATAGAAAAATTGTAATTGATGAACCAAAATATATTATAATTGATAAAGAAAAGGCAATGGAAAAAGATATTGAAAATGCTAAAGCAATTGTAAAATACTTAGATCCTGATTTCCATCTTGTTAAAAGATATCCTGGGGTAGATTTTGTTATTCGTATATTGGATAGAAAATGGATTGAAGAAAATAATGCAGCCTGGCTTGAAAGATATGATAATACAAAATCTCTATCATCTACAATTAAGAATTTTATTTATAAAAATATAATCCAAAAAAATAAACGAGCCCGTTCTTATGCA
>CAYVQV010000053.1:0-5665 GCA_964454035.1 uncultured Candidatus Nitrosopelagicus sp.
TTTGGAATAGGTTTTTTCCATTCTTGTTTTCTTTTCTCTAGTTCATCTTCTGAAATATGCAGATCTATCGAATTACTTTCTGTATTAATGCTGATTTTATCTCCATTTTTTACTAAAGCAATTGGACCACCAACAAATGCTTCTGGTGCAACATGACCAACCATAAATCCACGAGTTCCTCCTGAAAATCTACCATCAGTTACCATTGCAACTTTTTTACCTAATCCTTGTCCAACAAGTGCCGCAGTTGTTGCAAGCATTTCTCTCATACCTGGACCACCTTTTGGTCCTTCATATCGTATAACAATAACATCTCCTTCATCAATCTCTCCTTTTGCTACTGAATCAAATGCATATTCTTCACGATCAAAAACTTTGGCAGTTCCAGTAAATTCAGTCATTTCAACACCTGCTGTTTTAATTACCGCACCTTCAGGTGCTAATGTTCCTTTTAATATTACAGCAGTGCCAACCGCATGAATAGGATTATCAGGTGATTTAACAATTTGTTGTTCTGTCATATCTGGAAATGAAAATTCATCTAGATTTTCTTTGATTGTTTTTCCTGTAACTGTTATTTGTTCTCCATGAATTAGATTTTTTTCTAATAATTTTTTTAACACAAATGGTATTCCTCCAATTTTATCTAGGCTGTTCATCACATAACTACCACCTGGTTTCATATCTGCAAGATGAGGTGTTTTTTTTCGTATTCTTTCAAAATCGTCATATGATAATTTTATTCCAACTTCATTTGATAATGCTAATAAATGTAAAATTCCATTTGTTGATCCACCAACTGCATTTAACATTGTAATTGCATTTTCAAATGCTTCAAAAGTAAGAATATCTAGTGGTTTTATTCCTAAATTGAGCAAGTTTGCACATGTTTTTCCACTCTCATAAACTATTTTTTCGCGTCTGTCATCTTCTGCTGGGGGACTTGCACTTCCAGGTAATGCTAGACCAATTGCTTCTGAAATTGATGCCATAGTATTTGCAGTGAACATTCCTCCACATGAACCTGCATTTGGACATGCAACATCTTCAATATTTTTTAACTCTTCAAGTGATATTTTTCCAGCATCATATGATCCTACAGCTTCATAAACGTCAACAACTGTCAATTCTTTACCGTCAAGCATTCCTGGCATTATTGTTCCACCATAAACAAACACTGAAGGAATGTTAAGTCTAGCCATAGCCATCATAGTTCCTGGCAAACTTTTATCACAACCTGCAATTCCAACTAAAGCATCATACTGATGTGCACGAACCATAAGTTCAATTGAATCTGCAATTACCTCTCTGCTAATAAGAGAAGATTTCATTCCTTCATGGCCCATAGCAATTCCATCGCTAACAGCAATTGTACTGAATTCCCTTGGTGTTGCACCACCATCAGTGACTCCTTTTTTTGCATTCTGTGCTAGACTTGGTAAATGTATGTTACATGGAGTAGCTTCATTACCTGTATGACACACACCGATGAATGATTTACTAAGATCATCATCTGTTAAACCCATAGCTTTGTACATTGCTCTGTGTGGAGCTCTTGCAGTTCCTTCTACTACATTTCTACTTGTAATAGTCATTTTATTTTTTATTGATCATCTGAGCATCTAGTTCAGCTAATTGTTTGTCAATGTCTTCTTGAGATTCGTTTCCATATGAAATTAGTATTCTATCATCTTCTGCTATAACATATTTACGAATATCATCTACTTCATCATGATTGATAAAATATTTCAATGAATAGTCGTCATTGGTACAAAATTGTCGTCCATCCGGAAATATGAAACATCTGTCACTTAGACCAATATTTAATGAATTGAACAAGTATTCAAGCTCAACACCAGTTGAATGTCTATGAATTGTTTTTCCATCCTGATCTTCAAAATGTATCCAACTAGTTTTTATCTGATAATTTGGTGTACCAAAATCAAAATTATCACCAAAGATTTTTACTAGTAATGAAGCATGTTCGTGCTCATCTCCTAATCTACCAGCATTATTAGGTGCACCCATTGCATTTCCTTCCATAGTAACAAATTGAAATGCTGCATAACCTCCAATTACAGCAATTATTGCTAATACTCCAATTGCTTTTAGATTAGTACTTCTTTTCTCTGAAGAGCGTTTTGCCGCAAAACTTTCTCGTTTCTCTTCACGCTCTTTTCTTGCTTTTTTACCCAATTCATTCTAAATTTAAAGGCGGGATTATTAAATTAATTGAGAGCTTTAAAACACCTAATTTTCCAAGTCATTTTTAATACTTTATAATTAACATATTAGTTAATTTCTAAATTTTTTTAGTGCCAATTTTCTAAATTTACCACTAGATATCATTACTAATTAATTCAAAATATCATATACTATCTATGAAAGACGTTTTAGACGAAATTAACCATGTTTGTATGGGTAAAAAATCTAATAATTTCTCATTAATCACTGACACAAATACTGGTGAAACAATGTGTTCCAAGTGCGGTCATGTGTTGAATGATAAACTAGAGGATATTGGTGCAGAATATGCAATGCATTCAACAGAAGATTATTTGGACAAATCTAGAGTAGGTAGAAAATCTACATTGGCATTTAATGATATGGGTCTCTCAACGATAATTGAACAATCAGATAGAGATTCAACTGGTAAAGGATTATCAGGTGAAATGAAACGAACATTTTATCGTTTACGAATGTGGGATAAAAACAGTAAGGCTCGTCCAGGTCAAAGAAATATGCAGAAAGCATTTACAATTTTAGAGGGATTAAAAGCTAAATTATCATTAACTGAGGCAGCTGTGGAAAAATCTGCATATATTTATAGAAAAGCATTAGGAAAAAAAATCGGAAGAGGTAGAAGTATTCCTGTTATAATCAGTGCATCAATTTATGCCGCATGTAGATTTACAAATACACCTAGAACAATTCAAGATATTTCAAATGCCACAAACATCAAAAGAACAACAATTCATAGGATGTATAGGATGTTAGTTAGAGAACTTGATCTTACAATTGAAACGTACAACCCAATTGAATTCATTTCAAGAATTTCTAGCACACTAAAAATTACAGAGAAGGCAAAAAGAGATGCAGTAAAGATCCTGATTAAAGCAGAATCATTAATGGTGACTAGTGGAAAAAATCCTATGGCTATAGCAGCTACAGTAGTTTATCTTGCTGCATTAGCAAATAATCAAAAAATCACTCAAACACAAGTTGCAAATGCGTCTGAAATTAGTAGTGTAACAATAAGAAATCTTTGCAGAGTATTCAAAAATGCAAAGGAATTGGTAATTAAAAACTAAGATTTCAGCAAAGTTGCTAGTTTATAGTAATGAATTTTGATGTTATATTCAAAATCATGATTCAAAATAGTTAATATCCTAACATAAATAAAATAAAAAAATGGAGAAAAAAACATCCAAACCAGATTCTGTAAAAATGTATAAGATTCGAAAAACATTAGATGAACTTTCACAACAAACAGGACATGGGACTGAATTGATTACAGTCTATATACCAAAAACAAAACAACTTCATGAAGTAATTACTAATTTACGAGAGGAGCAGGGAACTGCAGATAACATCAAATCAGATTTAACCAGGACACACGTAGTAGATTCATTATCTAAAGTAGTTCAAAGGTTAAAACTATACAAAAAAACTCCTGAAAGAGGATTAGTAATATTTTGTGGAGCACTACCAAGAGAAGGTGGTGGACCACCTGGAAGTGAGATTGTTAAAGTTTATGAAATTGATCCACCAAAAGATTTGACTACATTTCTGTATAGATGTGATGATCATTTCCATGTAGATATTCTCAAAGATATGCTAAAAGATGATAATATGATTGGAATTTTAGCAATAGATGCAAAGGATGCAGGATGGGGAATTCTACACGGTGATAAACTAGAAGTTTTAAAAGAAACAGGTTCTGGTGTTGCTGGAAAACATAGGCAAGGTGGTCAATCAGCAAAAAGATTTCAAAAGTTACGTGAGATGGAATTGACATATTATTTTAATCGAGTTGCACATATTACAAGAGAGTATTTTATTGATATTTATAAAATAAAAGGATTAATAATTTCAGGACCGGGTCCAACTAAGGAGGATTTTATTAATAATAATTATCTTGAATATCGTCTACAAGATATGATACTTTCAACAATTGATGCGTCATATTCAGGTTCAGAGGGTATACGAGAGGCATTTGCAAAATCTAGTGACATACTTTCTGATTTTAGAATGGTAGAAGAAAAAAAGATAATTGAAAAGCTCTTTCAACAAATTAACGCTAATTCAGGTTTAGGTAGTTATGGATTAAAGGAAGTGATTGAATTCTTAAAAAATAATATTGCAGACACTGTAATAATTACTGATGATACAAATCTTTATAGAATTGAGTTAAAATGTAAAAAATGCCAAAATATTCGTGAAGAGATTTTAGAAAGACCAGAAATAATTCCTAAAAAAACACAACTTCTTTCTGAACCATGTCCAAGTTGTAATAGTATGGATATGGAATTATCAGAACAAGATATTGTAGATTATTTGGCATTAATTGCAGCTCAGACTGGAACTAAAATTGAAGTTGTTGCAGGAAAAGCTGAACACGGAGTGATGCTTTCAAGTCTTGGAAAAATTGCAGCAATTCTACGATATAATCCTAATTATAATTAAGTTAAAAACAATTTTTAATTTTTTCAGATAATTCCTTTAATTCCAAATCAGAAGGAATGCTTCTTTTAGTCCACACAGTTCCTTTACCAGAATATCGTGGTATTATGTGCACATGCACATGTGGAATTATTTGTTTTGCCGCTTTACCATTATTTTGTGCAAGACTAAATGCATCTGCACCAGTTGCTTTTTTTACAGCATTTGCTATAATTGGAACAAGTGAAAATAACTCTCCAACTTCATTTACTGGCATATCTGTAATTACCTCATATGGTTTTTTTGGTATTACAAGAGAATGTCCATAATCGATCGGATATTTATCTAAAATACTCACATATTTGTCATCTTCAAAGATAAAATGGCCAGGAATGGTTTTTTCTATTATTTCTGTGAAAATTGTTTTCATATAATCTATAATTTTAAATTTTGATATAAGTTATATCAATTCGAATTTCACAGTGGTGAGATACGTTGTCACCTACCTTTTATGTTCTAATTATGATATTATAATTATGAAATATCTATTTCTTATGGCAATTACCATATTTTCTGTTATAGCATTATTCCCCATGGCATTTGCTGAAACTGAGACTCAGACTACAATTACCATGAATTATAATACTGACTCTCAAGGCTGTGAAGAAACAAATTCATGTATGACACCAAGTAGTCTGAAAGTAAATGTTGGTACAATAGTAAATTTTGTCAATGAAGATTCTGTTTTTCATACTATAACAAGTGGTACACCATATGATGGTCCATCTGGTGAGTTTGACAGTGGATTAATTGGAATTGCTACATCAACTAGTAATACATTTTCAAAAAAATTTTATGATATAGGCACTTATGATTATTTTTGTATGATACATCCATGGGCAACTGGTGTAATCATTGTTGAATCATTTGCTGAAACAGAATCAATAACTGAACCATCTTTAACTAATACTGAATCTGATACTTCATCATCTGAAGGTGGTGG
>CAYVQV010000054.1:0-5609 GCA_964454035.1 uncultured Candidatus Nitrosopelagicus sp.
TCTTGAGATATTGTATCATCAGGTTTTAATGATGAAGGAAGTGATTTAATCTTAATCACAGGTGAATATAATCTGGAATTATCACCTGTAGTATTAACTAGATCTAAATGCTCTTTACCAGCATCAAATCCATAACTAAGAAAATGACCTATATTTTCAATTGGTGTATAATATATTACTGGTTTTTCCTTCAATAAATCCATCTGCACAGATAAAACTTTTTTTCCTTTATGTTCATGCAAAAATGAAACTCTTGGCATTCGTTCTAACGCACATACTAATCTTGTAAATTCCAGTGGTGAATTAAGTTGAATATAATTTGGAAGTTTTTCCATATGGATTGTTAAAAAAAACCAAATTAAAGCTTAACCCATAAAAATTATGTGCGTAGATCTATTACATCATTTATTTTTGGACCAGTTCCGATGAGTGTAACTTTCACGCCTAATTTGTCTTCTATGTTCTTGATGAATGATTTTGCATCTTCTTCTAATTCATCATATGATGTAACGCCTGAACAATTTGGAAAGCGTACGTCAAGTTTTGTAATAGAAATTTGATTTGCACTACTTAGCATTATTGCACGCCTAGCTAGATCAAAATCAAATTCAGCTGCACGCCTAAGACGTCCAGTAACTGTTCCAAACTCTTCCCAACCTTTTTTTGATGTTTCTTCAGCAGATAATTCTCCAGGCATAGGACCTGTACCTACACGTGTAAGATATGCCTTGAATACAACTATTACATCGTTTACTCTTTTTGGACCAATACCTACATCAGCACAAATTCCTGATGCAGTGACATCTTTTGTTGTAACAAATGGATACGTGCCATGCCATAAAGATAGATGTGTTCCTTGTGTTCCTTCAATCAGAACATTTTCACCTCTATCTAATGCAGAATTAATTTCAAGTGGAACATCGATTAAATATGGTTTTAGACTATCAATTTCTTTTGCCATCTTGAGAGTCCGCATAGCACGTTCTGCATTTGCAGGACCAGTACCAGAACCAGTACTGCCTATTTTTTCTTTTAATCTTCCTTGTGAATCAGCTTCTCTGTGTGATTGTTCAATTATACCACAATTATAATCCAAGAAAGCTCTACCTTCAACACCAAAGTCACTCATTTCTTTAAGTAAAACATCAGGATTTACTACAACACCTGGTCCAACCATTACTTTAGCATCTTTGTTTAAGAATCCACTTGGTAGCATTCTTACTTTGTATGTTTTTTCACCATCTTTGATAGTGTGTCCAGCATTAGGACCAGCTCCACCTCTAACAACAATTACTGGTTTATCATGTAATGCAAGATATGAAATGATTTTTCCCTTTCCTTCATCACCAAAAAAACCACCTATTACTACAGTTGATACCATAACTCAAATTCAAAGTTTAGCGTATTTAATCTATCTACCAGTTAGCGTTATTATGAAGTTCTCAAAGATCTTACTGATGACAGAAGATAATTTTGCTGGAAATATCATAATTAATCTTGCAAGCTTACCTGATTTTCTTAGAACTCCAATTCTCAAAAAAAGAATGACAGAGTTTTTTTCAATGAATGAGTCTGATAAAATAGAAATTATCAATAATGCACTAGAAGCTGGACCTACTATTCCATTCCCAAATTTCTCAAAACTTTTCAAAACTTGGTTAGAAGTACTTTGTAGTATAAGTGAAGAAAGTAGATATGACATGTTTTCAAACTATTTCAAACAAATTGTAAAAAAACCAGAGAAAATCATTTTATTTAATTTAGATGGTATTTTTGAGATATTTGTCAATATAGACTCCGCTAAACAGCAAATTCTAATTTTGTCAATAAGAAGGGTCTTTGAAGATTTAGATGACGAATCTAAAAGAAAAATTATTCTACTAACTCCTGAAATGGCTAGAAAAATTATTGGTTTTTAGATGGATCCTCTTCAGGATTTCTATTATCTTCGTTTGTATAATCAACATAATCACCCTCTGGAGTCATAATTCCAGCAAAGATCTTTTCATGTTTTTTCAAAACTTTCCTATGGTCTGAAAGAGACATGTCTAAATGCATTTCATTCATAACCATTATTCTCATTTCTTTCCATTCCTCCCAACATTTGTTACAAACTGGATATTTTTCAGCTTGTGGTGCAAGCTGTTCTGAATCAGAAATATCTGCTTTGCATTTTGTACATGTTTTAGACAACAAAAATAAGTGAAAAATCTTTCAATTTATTTCTTATTAGTAAAAGCAATAATAACCATATGTAGTAAAAATAATATGAAAATAAAATGCCCAAAATGTAAAGAAAATGCTGAACTAACTCCTGATTTTTCGTTTGTTACTTGTACAAAATGTGATTTTGACATGACTTATGGAGAATATGTCAAGTTTGTTGCACACAATGATTTAGCATATTCTGATATTTTGAGTGATTACACAGGTAATACTGAAGGTGAAACTGCTGGTACACTTGATGATTGGGAAGATTAACCTATAAGACTTAATTAATTTCAAAAAAAGAGTTTTTGCAGATTGGAATTATTTCTTGAAAGTATTTTAAATTTAATTGGATTCATAATTGGAATAATTATAGGTATATTTTCATATGTTGGTTATAGAAATACAGGTAGTCCAGTATTATTTAGATTGACAATTGCGTTTTTTGCAATTGGGATAGGTTTTGGTATAATCTGGTCTGCATACACTGTTAATGAATTAGTTTTTGAAGAAGAAAAAATTAATCGTGGTATTCAAGCATTAGGATTAGGTATACAAACAATTGGATATTTCTTTATTGCATTTTCACATACAATAAAATCATTCTTTCCAAAATCACGTTATTTTAGATCAGTTGGAATTCTACCATTATTTTTTTTATCAACAATGAACATAGAACATATCATTAGAGCATTCTCTTTTATTTTGTTAGTTTATGGTGCAATTGAAACTATTGTTTCATATATTGAGGGAAAACAAAAAGGTGCATTAGCTGTTGGTATAGGATTAGCATTTTTAGCATTTGGTGAATTTCTTGCATGGTATTCTTTGGTATTTCCTGAATCAATTCTGTATTCAGTGTCAATAATATTAAAAATTTCAGGTCTTCTATCATTATTTATTCCAATTTCAAAATTACCTTTAAAGAAAATTAAATTTGATGATAATCTTGATGGAGAATGATTTAAAATTTGTGCCTAAAATATTAGGTTTCAATAAAGTCAAAATGTTTTATGTTAATAGTTTAGAGCATGTATCATAATATGATCATATAGTTTAGTTTTATAATTTTAATATAACATGGTAAGTTATAGAACAAAAATTGAAATTGTAGGAGATATTCTTACATCTGCACATGAAAATACAATAGAACAAGATGGTGCTTCTATAATGCAAATAATTAGACATGCAAATATTCCTCATGGTAGACTTTCTAAAATTTTAAGCGATTTGGTTTCACAAGGATTACTTGAGCAAGTTGATTCTCAAAGAGCATGTAAATATAAAATTAGTGGAATAGGTAAAGATTTTCTTATTGAATATAAGAAATTTAATAAATTCACTAGTGATTTTGGTTTAACAATTTAATAATTAATTCAATAATCTAATAATTAATTGAGAATATCATGCCTATGAATAAAGTTTCATGTGACTATAATGGAATAAGAAATGCATTAAAATCAATTAGAAATGGAGGCATTGTTATTTTTCCTACAGATACAGTATACGGGATAGGATGTGATCCATATAATCAAAATGCTATAGAGAAATTATATCAAATTAAGAAACGTAGTAAAACAAAAAGTTTTCCAGTTTTAGGATACTCGAAAAAAGATTTAGAAAGAATTGTTAAATTTGATCAAATAAGTTCTAAAATAGTAAAAAAACTATGGCCTGGACAATTAACACTAATACTTCCAATAAAAGATAAGAAATTAAAAAAATCAATGAATCTTACTGATAAGATTGCAGTTAGAATTCCAAATAACAAATGTGTTTTATCAATTCTGAAAGAATGTAAATTACTTGTGGGAACAAGTGCCAATATATCTACAAAAGATTCTTTTGTAGAACCTAACGAATGTGCAAGTTCTGTTACAGGATATGATGTATTTGTAAATGGTGGAAAGATTAAGAGTTTGGGAGAATCTACAATTATTGAAATAGTAAATAAAGAAATTAAAATTGTAAGGCAAGGAGTTATTTCTGAAGAAGAATTATTTTCTTTAGTTTGAATCTTATAATTACATGTCAAAGAAATTTAGAAGATCAGACAATTGATGAAATTGATAACTTATTAGACCAATTTGGAGATACTAGTGCAAAAATCTCTAAAACAGAATTTTCAGGAATAATAGAAATTACTACTTCATTAGAAATTTCTCAAGTTGTAGACAATATCAGAGAAAAAATAAGTGAAGAACCGTGGTTAATTAGATTCTGTTCTAGAATAATTCCAATTCAAAAAGAATGTAAATCAAATTTAGAATCAATAAAGGAAGAAGTTGGAAGGATGATTACATGCATAGAAAAACATGAATCCTATAGAATAACCATAGAAAAAAGAAATTCACAATTAAAAAGAAACGATGTAATCTCACAAGTAGCAGATTTAATTTCAAACAAAGTATCTTTGGAAAATCCAGATTGGGAAATTATAATTCAAATACTTGGTAATCTTACAGGAATTAGCATTCTACCTAAAAATTCTATTTTGAGTGTAAGTAAAGAAAAACGATTAGAATCATAATATACACGCCTTTTCAGCAAGTATATCTTCTAATGCAGAATTCGAATGAATGGAATCAAGATGTTTTTTATTAATTTGAAAATATTTTTTTAAAAATACTGAATTATCTTTTCTTAAAGAAAAATCACTCATATTTTTAATGAGTTTTTTGAATAATTTTTCTAATGATGATTTGTTACCTATTGCAATTAGTGTAAAACTGTTTTTAGGTTTAATACCAACATTTTCAATTGCTTGATTAATTTGAGTAGTACCTGCAAATCTTAATAGAATATCAGTCTCTAGTTTTTTTGAGATCATATTTTTTTGTTTTTTTGCTAACAATGATAATAGAATTATTTTTTTTATATGTGATTTATTTAGTAAAAATTTTGTTGAAACTGCTTGAATTATTAAATCTGAAAATTCATTTCTTAAAATGTTTAGTGAATTATTATCAAAATAATAGGTTTTTTTCATTTCAAATATCTCAATATTTTTAGATAATATTTGTAGTTGTGTTCTTAACAATGAACCTCCATGAATAATTGGTATAATATTTACTACATCATTATTTTTCAATATAGTATCATAACCATCAAGTGCTGATGAATCAATATCATTTATTGCGATTAACAAATTTTTTCCATCAAAATTTGCAGTATTTTTTGGTTTAACAGTAATCAAATAATCAATCAATTGTTTTACTGTAAAATTATTTTTATTCAGCATGATCTCATTAGTATCAAATAATTTTCTTGCTCCTCCAGTGAAATTTACAGTTATCATATAATGTGAATATTTACTTCAAATAATTATTTTTTGCTTTATGATTATTCTGATTTCTCTGCATCATCAAGAATTTCTTCAGCAAGTGTTTTCTCTTGTGGTG
>CAYVQV010000055.1:0-5589 GCA_964454035.1 uncultured Candidatus Nitrosopelagicus sp.
CCTTCAGATGCTTGGGTTTCATTTACATCTAAATTAGTGATCAAAACAGATCCTACAATAGTTGAGCGTAAAACTATTGTAATTGTTTCAACATTTTGAACAAGTTGTTTTAGTAATCTATCTTCATCATCTGGTATTATTCCTGGTTCTGTGATATACACATTAAAATCAACATCACCAATCATTTCTCTTGGAATATCAATAAGAACAAGTTGTCTTTCTTTATTTGTATCAAATGATATTGTATTATCATTTATAATAAAATTAGAAATTTTATCATCTGATTGAATTGACACACCACTATCAAAAGAAGTTACTGATAATGTTTCATCTTCATCAAAAAATTCCAAATCCATACTACAAATTCCAGAACATGCAAATCCTTTTTTCAAAGTAAGATCTATTGCAGTTCCATCAAAAAAAATCATATCAATACTTTCATCAAAATAAAAATCTGGATTTTGTTGAGATGAAAATTCCCATTTCCAAAGTCCATTGTTTAATTCTATGACATTTTCAAGATCATATTCTACGATTAAATCATCTTGAAATGCAGGATATTGTGAAAATACCATATAATTTGACTCTTCAAAAATTTGTTCAGGATTATCAAATTCATATGGACATGAAAGTGCGCAAACTATACTAAAATTAGAACGTGTACCATCTAAAAATTCTAGTTTAGCAGAATTTTGTCCAAAATCAGATATCTCATGTATTACATGCACATTAGCATCTTTTCCAATCTCAATTTTGATATCTTGTTTTACTTCCTGATCAAATTCAATATCTGCAAAAGCAAAAGGCATAGTAGTTATAATTATAATTGTAGTTAAAATTCCAAATATAGATTTCATAATTATTACTCTGAAATAGTAACTTTAATCATCTTTGCTTCTTGTTGTGGGCAATCTGTCTGATCTCTTGGTAAATTTACAATTTTATCTGCAACATCCATACCCTGTGTTACTTCTCCAAATACAGTATATTCTCTATCAAGAAATGTACTATCTGTAGTAACTATGAAAAACTGTGAACCTGCACTATTAGGATCTGTGCTTCTTGCCATAGATACAATTCCTCTCAAATGAGATCTAGAGCTAAATTCTGCCTTTACATTATGATCTGGTCCTCCCATTCCCCATTGAGCCCTCAATTCTGGTTTTTTGGTATTAGGATCACCACCTTGAATCATAAATCCAGGAATTACTCTATGAAATAACGTTCCATTGTAAAACTCTGATTTAGTTAGTGTTACAAAATTTCTTACTGTTTCAGGTGCTAATTCTGGAAGCAAAGAAAATTCAATACTACCTAAATTTGTTTCAATTATTGCACTAGTCAATATAGTTCAAAAAATTAATTATCATAAGAATCTTTTGTCAAATCAATTCATTCATAATATAAAAATTAAAAAAATGATAATTCATTTGGACTATAAAAATTTTTTAATTGATGATCCGAAATTAGTTTTTTCTAGAAAATTTTGATAATCTTATATAGATCAACAAAAAACTGTTTCTGTGAATCGTACTAATCAAAGCACCGTTATCAAAGCAGCAATAAATTCTTGCCTAGAAAAAGGATTAAAAGATAAACAAGACATTTACAGTACAGTAGTCAGTGAATTAGGAGTTCCAAGACCAACTGTTCGTAGAGTTGCACGTGATTTGAGAAATGAGCTAATGGAAAAAATTGAAATTCTCAAATCTGAGACAAAATCAGCTTCTGATAAAAAACCATCAGAAGAATAATCATTTTTATTATAAGATATTTTTATAAGAATTAACATTACTATTATATTCAACAAACATACTGGAAATTTAATGGGATATGTAAAAAATCATCTTGCAACACTAGTTTCTGGAGTATTTGCAACTGTTTTAACTGGTCTTTATTTTGTCATGCCAGAAGATTTATGGTTTATTTTCGCTTTAGCAATTCCAATTATGTGGTTTATGGTATTCATATGTTGGATATCACAAAAAGCCGCAGATTATAACCATGGTTCGTCACATGATGAAAAAAAAAACCACAACGAATTGACTAAACAAGAACTTAACACGTACAAAATTGATCTTAAAGGTGAGCTAAAAGAAATTAATAACGACAATGAAAATGAGCGTCTTAGAAAAGAAATAGCAAATCTAAAAACGCGTGTAGAAATTGAATCTATTAGAGCAGAAATTTACAATCTTAAACTATTAGCATCACAAAAATAATTATTTACAGTGCTCACACTTTATTCCCTCATCATGTTTATCCTTACAACTAGGGCAACTAACTGCTCCTCCCAGATGACACTCGCAATTACACTCTAATTCTTTTTCCATTTTGTATACAGTAATCAATTTTTGTATTAATACATCACGTTAAACTTCATCAAGATGAATTATTATCCAGATTTAGAAAGTGAAATTGTGCTATCAACTAATTCATTCAATCTAGATTTTACTTCTTCAGAGACTATTTTTTCATCCTCAATTGTATCTGCTGTAACAAATACTGGACTTGGATTTGTTATCACTTTGAAGTATGACATAAGTTGTGTTAAAAGTGTCTGAACATCTGTAAATCCTATATTCCCAGAAGCTAAAATTGCTAAACCTGCAGTTTTTCCAGAAGTTTGTTTATAGTTGATAAATTCAAATAGATTTTTCAATGCTGCACTGAACATAGAATTGTAAATTGGCGTTCCTATCAACCAGATGTCTGCATCTGTAATGTCTTTTGCAGCTTGTAGTGTTTTTTCACCATATTCTACTTCATTTAAAAATCCATGATAGTAATCGAAACCATCTTCTGACAAATTAATGAATTTAGTATCCTCATTTTTTGATTTTGTATATTCAAACACATGTTTCATCATTATCTGTGTTTTTGCATTATTTCTTGGACTACCAGAAATTATAACAATTTTCATATTTTAATTTATTTTATTGATAATTTAAACTACAATGGATTTTAGAAAAATATGCGGGCTTGGAGGGCTTCGATCCCTCGACCTGTAACTTAGGAGGCTACTGCGCTATCCATACTGCGCCACAAGCCCAGCAAAAAACAAACTTGTAATTATTTAAGCGTAATCTAAATTGGTTTTAATGTATTCCTGAATAATATTCCAATTTGGACTATCTTTTTGTTCCCATTTTTCATAGAATACAACTTCATCAAGATTTAACCTTGGTAGCCATTTTGCTCTTTCTAAATCAGGTTTTGCTTCAAATTTTGTAACATGTCCAAGACAAACATATGCTATAGGAATTATGTGCTCAGGTAATCCCAATTCTGTTTTTAATACTTGATTTGACACTATGCTAACCCAACCAAGTCCAATTCCTTCTGCTCTTGCAGCTAACCACATATTTTGAACTGCACAACATACACTATAGATTCCAGTTTCAGGAATACTAGTTCTTCCAATTACAAATGGACCAAATTTTGTTGGATCATATGTAATACAAATATTGACAGGTGATTCAAGAATTCCTTCTAATTTTAAAGATAAATATTCTGATTTTTTTGCATCTGTTAGTTTTTCTGATGCATACTTGTGTTCTATTTCAAATGATTCTTTAATTTTCTTCTTTGTGTTTGAATCTTTAATTAGAATAAAATTCCAAGGCTGAGAAAAACCTACAGATGGTGCATGATGTGCAGCATCTAGAATTTTTGTTAATGTTTTGTTATTAATTTGCTCAGTTGTAAAATGCGATCTAACATCTCTTCTAGAGTAAATTGCCTTGTAAAAACCAGCTTTTTCATCCTCTGAAAATTCTTCATTCATTACATTTGTTTAGATTAATCGTATACATTTGTTATTCTCTTAAACGTTAATAATGGCTAATTGAGTTTTTGATTACACGGGCCGGTAGTCTAGTTGGTTAGGATACTGCCTCGACACGGCAGTGATCGTGAGTTCGAATCTCACTCGGCCCATTTTTAATTTTTAAGAATTAATTTCGTGTATCAAATGGTGGCTCTACAATACTCCATGCAGATTCTACTGTAAGTATGCCAACTGCATCATAATCTATGTTTTCTCCACTGATAATTGCATTATACTGTTGTTGATTTTTATCAGTTAACTTAAGACTGAACCAACTTTCCAATGGGATTTCTGTTCCAGGATAAAATGCAGCTCTTCCCGGCATTGCAATATCTTCTGTTGAATATGCTCCTGAACCCATAACAATTCCATTTGCATACAATTCATAGGTAATAACTGGTACAGTAAATGTTAGATCACTAGGATTTGTTACTGTAAATATTACTACTAATGTAGCAGTATTTTCTATACTGTTTACATCAAGAATTTCTACAGATGTTAATTCAATTGTAGCACTTTCTAAATCCTCATTATCTAAACTAGCATAATAAACTCCTCCACCCATTAGTGCTAATAATGCAAGAATTGCAATAACTGGAACAATTCGTCCTGGAGGATTCATTAATTTTTTGAAGCGTGAAGTACTAAAAAACGTTGTCAAGAATCAAATAGACACGGTATTTGATAATTGCAATGGCAATAGAACAAGCAATACTTACTTGGATTCACGTTACATGTGCTGCAATTTGGGTAGGCGGTTCACTTTTCATTGGCGTTGTGTTTGCACCAATTCTAAAAAAAATGTCAATGCCAATAGAAGAAAGATTACAATTAATGATTAAAGTTGGCAGAAGATTTAACAAATTAGCAGTACCTGCATTAATTATTTTAATGGCAACAGGAATGTATCAAGCTCATCTGATTTTACAGAAATCAGATTTACTACTTGAATCAAGCTATGGTAATGTACTTGTAATCAAAATAATTCTTGTTGTTGCACTAATTGTAACATTTGCTATTCATGTTAGAGTAATCAGAAAAGATGTTGAAGAAAAAATTATGTCAAAACAAATTTCTAATGATCAACTACAAGTACTTAGAAAAAAAATAATAATTTTAGGTGAAATTACAGTTGTTTTATCAATAATTATACTATTTTTAGCTGCAGTGTTAAATTCTGGCGGACAGTTTTGATAATTTTTTAAAGAAACAATTCTAATACTTATTATGAACGGTCTTTTGATTGGAAGGTTTCAACCATTTCACTTTGGTCATTTAGAAGCAGTACATTTTGGATTATCAAAAGTTGATACACTGTTTATTGGAATTGGAAGTTCTAACAAGAGTCATCAAGAAAGAAATCCATTTACTGCTGATGAGCGAAAAGAAATGATTACATCGTCATTAGATGAAAAAACCCTGAATCAAGTATCAGTTTACTACATTCCTGATGCTGATGATCATGATAAATGGACAGATTCTATTGATAGTATTATTCCAGATTATGGTGTTGTTTTTTCTAATGATGATTTTACACACCAACTGTTTGAAAAATGTGCAAAAAAAGTGATTCCAGTTGAATTCAAATCACGTGAAAGTCTTTCTGGAACAAACATACGGCAATTGATATTAGAAGATCAGAACTGGCAGAAACTGGTTCCAGATGGAACAAGAAATATTTTGTTAAAGATCGGTGCAAAAAATAGACTTCAAGATCTTTAATTATAAATAACCTTCAAATATTTCTGCAATAGGAGAAT
>CAYVQV010000056.1:0-5563 GCA_964454035.1 uncultured Candidatus Nitrosopelagicus sp.
CCTGTTGTAACATATTTTTTCCTATTTGCAATTCTAATTCTCCAAGATTTTGCAATTATTGCAGTAGCAATGAATAACATTATCATAAATCCTATTGAAGTCCATCTTTTCTCTTCTACATCTGCAATATCTTCAAATACAAATGTTGCAATTACACCACCAATTATTGAAAAGGCTATACGCATCCAAAATAATCTGTCGGTCATTTTTTTTGTTGCTGATTTGTCCGCAGAGTCATCTTCTATAGTAGGTTTTGATTCTCCATGATCCTTTTGATCAGAACCATCTGTCCATTTACCAGTTAATTTTTCATCAGAATCTGATTCGGTTGGTGGATTCTCTGTAGATTCGGTTGGTGGTGTATCAGTATTTTCAGTATCTTTTGGATCTGGTTCTGAAATATGCTTTTTCTTTTTTTTAAATCTGGCCAATGAAATTTCTAGTTTCACTCAATTTTGCCTTGTTAAAAATATATGTTCACTAATCCTGCCGTATTTGAAACAGTAAGAGTATAATCACCTAATCATGATTTATCTTCTATGACACTCGCAGGGATTGAACTAGCATATTTAGTAAAAGAGATTGGAACCGAAATCCAAGATTACTATGTTAGTAACATATGGGGAATAAACAGAAATAGTCTGCTTTTCAAACTTCATCATCCTAAAAAACCAGATATAATGTTGACAGTTTCTAGCATTGGAATCTGGATAACTAGTAAAAAAATTGATCCAATTGAACCAAACAAACTTCTTCGTAGATTAAGAACTGATCTTCTTAGATCAAAAATTGAAAAAATTGAACAGATTGGCACAGAACGTATTGCATATATCACATTTTCAAATTTTGATAACAGGTTTATTTTAATTATAGAATTTTTCGGTGACGGAAACATACTATTATGTAATTATAATAAAAAAATTCTTGCATTATTACATTCTATCGATGTAAGACATAGACAATTACGAATAGGTGTAGATTATAATCCACCACCAACAGATGGAATAGATGTAATAAATTTTAAAAAGGACGAATTCAAAAAAATACTTTCATCAACAACAACTATTGGAAAAACAATTGGTAGAGGATTAGGTTTACCCAAAAAATATGTTGAAGAAATTATCAGATTATCATCAATAAAACGTGAAAAACCAAGTAATGAACTTTCAGATGATGAATTTGAGTCATTATTTGATATAATTAATACTACTATTAGTAATGTAATTGAAGGAAATCATGATCCTACAATAATTACTGATGAACAAACATCA
This sequence comes from uncultured Candidatus Nitrosopelagicus sp., assembly GCA_964454035.1. Taxonomy (GTDB): domain Archaea; phylum Thermoproteota; class Nitrososphaeria; order Nitrososphaerales; family Nitrosopumilaceae; genus Nitrosopelagicus. Next base: position 1,272 of record CAYVQV010000056.1, read on the forward strand.
GATGTTTTTCCTATTAGGTTTTCTGATGATAATACAAATGCGAGAAAAGTTGAAAGTTTTAATGATGGTTTAGACATTATATTTACTGAAGAAATTCTACAAAAAGGAAAATCATTATACAGTGATAGTGCTGAGAAAAAAATCAAAGAACTTGAGAATACATTAGATGAACAAAAAAAAGCAATAACAGTAGTGAAAGAAAAATCAAAAAAAATTGCAGGTGTTGCAAATTTATTATTCAAAATGCAGGCAGAAGGAAAATCAGATATTACAGATCAAAGAATTGTTGAAGTTTTAAAAGATGAAAATTCAGAACTTGTTAAAGAAAAAGGTATTTCAATATTAAAAATTGATGATGCAAAGATAAAGATCAATCCTAATTTACCACTTCCAAGTATTGCATCAAAACTATTTGATGAATCAAAAAAACAAAAATTTGCTATAAAATCAATTGAAAAATTAATCAAGAAAACTGAAGATAAATTAGAAAAAACAATTCAGAAAGGTGAAATTGCACGTGGATCAATTGGTTTTGCAGATATTAGAAAAAAGAGCTGGTTTGAAAGATATCGGTGGTTTTACACATCTGATGGTATTTTAGCCGTTGGTGGAAGAGATAGTTCATCGAATTCAGCAATAATCAGAAAATATGTTGAAAAAGATGATAAAGTTTTTCATGCGGAAATTCATGGTTCACCATTTTTCATTTTAAAGGATAGAAGTGAAACAATTATGCCATTAAGCATTGCAGAGACCTCTCACGCAACAGTTTGTTTTAGTAGAGCATGGAAAGAAGGAATGTTTGGAATAAATTGTTATTGGGTTACTCCTGAACAAGTAAAAAAAGCAGCACCAAGCGGACAAACTATGGGTAAAGGTTCATTCATTATTGAAGGAACAAGAAATTATAGTAAAATTTCTACACTTAAACTTGCTATAGGAATTTTACCTCAAGAAGAAAATTATTTGTTAGTTTGTGGTCCACCAGCACCAATAAAAAATAGTTGTATTTGTTATGTTGTAATAGAACCTGGCACAATTGAAATTTCTGATATGGCAAAAAAAATAAGAGCAAATTTTGTTGGAGTTGATGAAAAATTTACTAAAATGTTTATTATTGATGATTATGTTAGAGTACTTCCTACTGGTGGAAGTAAAATTACAGAAACCGGTGGATTAGAAAATTAGTTTATAATTTCTGTGGATCTAGTATCAATTTGCATTTCTTTTCCATTCTCAATTGCATTAAATTTTTCAGGACTAACAACAAGCATTGGAATATCAGCTAATGCACATCCTGATGCAACAGTAAGATCTGCTTTCTGACAAATCATAGCAATTGGTGCATTACCATTTGCTTTTAGTGAATATATTGTGTATGCACCAACACTACTTCCAATTCCATGTGGAAATACTAAAACCGAATTTTTAACAGACTTTTCAAAAATATCATATTTTTGATCATGAACTATTCCTGTTTTATTATCAATTGCGCCTAAAAAATTGATGGGATTACAAGTTTTAAGAACCAATCCCTTTGCTTTTCCTTGAACAATAACTTTGGTCATTTTGTATCCTCTTCTATGATTTTTGACAGTGGTTTTAGATTTACATCTACTCCAGTCGAATTTTTAAGATAATAAGCACCTTTAACAGAATTAGTTGTAACTGAATCAGTTTCATTTGTATCAATTAACGGTGTTAAGCAAGTACAACAATCAGATAATATTTCTCCACCTGCTCTCTCAATTTCTTTTGTATAATCAAGACTTCGTGCTTGACTTTGTACAGCTCTAGAACAAAAAATCATACAACGCTTTTGAAATGATTTACCTTTAAGCATGTTTGAAAGATCAGAAAGTTCTCCTAATCCTAATTGAGGGCTTCCAAGTGTAATAATATCTCCCTTGTCAGATGTATTTAGCTCATCATAAATTTCATTCATTTCTTCTTTTCCAAAGTCAACTTTTTCAGATGTATTATTTTCAACATCTGTAAACTGAAATTTTGCACATGTTCCTGACGTTCCCATACCTCCACATAGTGCTTTACAACTTCGCCTGTTAGGTTGTGATACGCCTGAAATATTTACAGCTGTATCACCTACTTTACCTGCAAAAAATCCAAGCAATCCAAAATCTAATTCATTAGGATTTTCTAATTTCATTCTAATCGTCATTGGAATATTGGTTTCATCTTTTCGAAAATCTGAATATGGACTCTTACCAGTAAGTGCACTTGCCAAAGCACTAAATGCACTTTCTTTGTTTGTTTTCAATCCACCAAGTGAATTTGCAAAGATTGCTGCATTACTTTCAGCAAAAGAAACCTGAGTGTCTTTTTCTGGAAGATCAAATATATCGTATGGTGTGCATGAAAATGTTGGTTCTACACCCATTCTTATGTAAGAATCTCTAATACTTTTTTGTTTTTCAATAAACTCATCATCAATATGATTAAATTCTGAAATATGATCAAAATCAAACCCCATTGGATTTACAGTGGCCTTAACTTTGACTTGTGCGTCTTTGCTTATTTTTCTTAAAAATTCTTCACCAGCATCTCCAATTGTATTATAATTTACGCCTGACAGATGTGCCCATTTTATAGAAATGAGTTTTTCTGCGTTAGTAGCCTCTCCTGTTGCAACTAATATACGATAAGCGGTTTGTAACGTTTCACCCATTTCACCATTTAATGCAGATTGTTCTTCTTTTGTTAATTCCAATGCAATTCAATGGTTTTACAGATATAAGACTTGTACGTCATGTTTACGTATGAAAAAAATTCTTAATGGTATGATAAAGACTATGAATTCCGTAAAACCACCAAGAATTACTGCGTTACAAGATCTACATGACGCAGAAGATCATGGACCATTTAGTATTCTAATTGGAACTATTTTATCAGCTAGAACAAAAGACGAATCTACTACTAGAATTGTAAAAGAATTATTCAAAGTTTATAAAAATTCAAAACAGCTTGCAAATGCAAAAATAAAAGATGTTGAAAAAATTATCAAATCAATTGGATTCTATCATGTCAAAGCAAAAAGAATTATTGATGTAGCAAAGATTATTGAAACTAAATACAAGGGAATTGTTCCTGATAATTTAGAAAAACTTATTGAATTACCAGGTGTTGGAAGAAAAACAGCAAACTGTGTTTTAGTTTATGCATATGAAAAGCCAGCAATTCCAGTTGATATTCATGTACATAGAATTTCAAATAGATTAGGATTAGTTCAAACCAAAAATCCAGAAGATACTGAATTTGAACTTATGAAAATAATTCCAAAAAAATTTTGGCTTGATATTAATGACACATTTGTAATGTATGGTCAAAATATTTGTAAACCAATATCACCAATGTGTCATGTTTGTAAAATTAAAAATTCATGCAAATATTATAAAACTAAGAACGCTTCTTAGTAACTAAAAGTATAACAATTCCAATTCCTATGCATCCTACTATAATGAATGGAAACATATGCAATGGTCCTTCTTTAGGATCACCTGACAAAATTTCTAAATTAAGATATCCAGCTGTTACAGCAGGTGGATCTTGGCTTGCCTCCATGCCCCATACAGAATAAGCCTTGATTTCAAATCCTTCTATATCCAGATTAGAAAGTACAATTCTTTCTCCATTGTTTACAGTCAATCCAGCAGTATCTGAATACGCCATAATTATCTTGGCATTCTTTTCGGCACTAGTTAACCAACCTCTCTCTAATTTATCGTGAACAACAACATAACCCTCATCTGGCAAGTTTGCTGCTATCCAAAATTTTTTGTTAGGAGGACTACCCATTCCAATTTCGATGAATTTATCCTCAATTGTTGCGTCATAAAATCTAATTACTCCATTGCCATTTGGATTTCCATACATAAGTTCGTTAACTAAATTGACTTGCCAACTTACATCATGAATGTCTTGAAATGGGATAATTGTTTGATCTCGTGCAGGCTTGTTAAAATTATTGTAATCAATATCAAAATTTACCATCGACAGTGTCGTATTTGATTGCTCTATTGCAAATGCTGGAGAAATCATTACAGAAATTAATAATATAAGAGGAATTTTGTAATTCATGATTAGTTTTTATCAAATTTGAATAAAAATCTAATCAACAAATGGTTTATCAAAGTTAATTATAACTTTAGCAACTTCTGGTCTTAGAATAAATTCAGATGGTGCCTGACCATTTTGGATCATCTCTCTTAGTTTTGTACCTGAAATTTGTTCCCTGTCATCTGCATCATGTGGACAAACATTAGGATTTGTAAATG
>CAYVQV010000057.1:0-5516 GCA_964454035.1 uncultured Candidatus Nitrosopelagicus sp.
ATTATCATATTCAAGTGGTTTTTGTCTGCCATTTTCAAAATTCGTTATTTGATGGTCTTTATATGCATTTACATTTTTTTGAATTTTTTATATGATTTTTTGAATTTTTTAGATCAATAAATCTAAACTGAAATAACATAATAGTATAAATCAAAGAAGGCAAATAAAAAAACTATGAAAATAACAGTTTCAGTAATTAAAGCAGATGTAGGTGGAATTGGAGGTCATACTAGACCTAGTGACGGTTTGATTGAAGCAGTTAGAGAAACTGTAAAAACCGCAGGAGATTTGTTAATTGATTACTATATTGGATATTGTGGAGATGATGTTCACATTGTCATGAGTCATACACAAGGCGTAGACAATGAAAAAATTCACAAATTAGCATACGATGCATTTGTTGCAGGAACTGCAGTAGCAAAAAAAGAAGGATTGTATGGAGCTGGTCAAGATTTGTTAAAGGATTCTTTTTCAGGAAATGTAAAAGGAATGGGACCAGGAGTTGCAGAATTAGAATTTGAAGAAAGACCCAATGAGGCATTCACTGTTTTTGCAGCAGATAAAACAGAACCCGGTTGTTTCAACTATCCAATGTATAGATTGTTTGTAGATTCACTAAGTAATACAGGATTAATTGTTAACAAATCACTTGCAAAAGGAGTAATATTTTATGTCATGGATGTAGAAGAAGCGACAATTGCAAAATTATCACTATGGGAAGATAAACCTACATTAGAAGCAGCATTAATGTATCCTGGAAGATATGTAATATCATCAATTACAACTAAAGATGGCGAACCAATTATGGATGCATCAACTGACAGACTTCATAATATTGCAGGAACATATGTTGGTAAAGATGATCCAGTGTGTTTAGTTAGAACCCAAAAGAACTTCCCAGCAACTGAAGAGGCAGGGAGTGTTTTTAATAATCCACATTATGTTGCAGGAAATACTAGAGGAAGTCATAATATGCCTCTAATGCCTGTTAAATTAAATTCCGCGGCAACAATTAATTTTTGTATTCCAATTGTAGAATCATTAGTATTTAGTATGCATGATGGAAAATTTACTGGTCCATTTGATGGATTTTCAACTCCAGATTGGGATTACATAAGAGAACAAGCAACAATAAAAGCACTAGCAATTAGAAGTCAAGGATTTATTCACCCAGCAACACTTGTTCCTGATGAATTAGAATATGCTGAAGGATACAAGGATAGAATGAATATAGTAAAGGAAAAAATGGTTCCAATGGATTCCAAATCAGATTCTAGTGAAAGAAAAGAAAACTATGAAGATCCAGACTGATGAATCATTATCTAAAAAAGATTAAAACCAAGTAAGTATTATTCTCAGTAATGATTTCAAAGTATGAATTTCAATTTTCAATATTTTTCCACAGTATAACAAAATTGGCTATTACTGCTGCTGCAGTATTAACATTCTCACAATTCGTTGTACAGTTATTTGGACAAACTGTTCCAAATTTCTTTTGGCCATATCTAAAAGAAATAGGATTTGCATTCATCATTATAGGTGCGTTTGTATTTGCAATATCATGGTTTCTAAAAGCAAGACCACATAACAAACCAAAAAAATATTCTGTTGATTGTTTTAATGTGTTTGGAAATAAAGATAAAATTGAAGGATTACGAACAAATTTCAAAAATCATGATGTCGCATGGAGTTTCATGAAACAATATAAAAAATCTTATCCACTATACAATTTTGCGCTAGTTTCAGAACGAAAGCAAAATGAAAAACAAGTCATTTTTAAATATATTTAGAAGAAACATATTCAAAATATGATAAACTAGTTACATAGGATAATGAAATTCTCTATATTATCAGATTCATTGGAAAAAATGGAACTAACAAGTAAGCGACTTGAATTGACAGACATTTTAGTTGAATTACTAAAAAAAACACCTATTGAAACCATGTCAAAGACCATTTACCTCATACAAGGAAAGCTAAGACCAAACTTTGAAGGAGTTGAAATAGGAATTGCCGAAAAACTTGTGATTCGTGCAATTTCGAAATCTTCAGGAAGCACAATCAAAAAAATTGAGAGTGACTATAATGATGGTGGAGATTTAGGAAAAACAGCTGCTAATATTCTTAAACAAAAAACACAAACAACATTTGCAGCTGAAACAATTACGCTAGAAAGAGTCTACGATACGCTATTAAAAATTTCAAAATTAGAAGGTAAGGGATCTCAAGATATGAAAATAAAATATATTTCAAGTTTACTAAACGATGCAACACCTATCGAATCAAAATTTATTTTAAAAATATTACTTGGAACACTACGTTTAGGAATAGCTGAAAATACTGTGATGGATGCATTAGCTATTGCATTTACAAATAAAAAAGAAAATCGTGGATTGGTAGAAAATGCGTATAATGTTTCTAGTGATTTAGGTTTAGTATCAGAAATACTTTCACAAGAAGGAATTGAAGGAATTTTAAAATTCAAGGTTTCAATGTTTAGCCCAATTAGACCAATGTTGGCAGATCGTGTAAAAAGTGAGCAAGAAGCATTAAAAAGAATTGAAAACGAATTTGCTGCAGAATACAAACTTGATGGAGAACGTGCACAGATCCATAAAAAAAATAATAAAATTATTTTATTTTCAAGAAGTTTAGAAAATATTACAGAATATTATCCAGATGTAGTAGAAAAAATTTCAGAATCAATAAATGCGGATGAAGGTATATTTGAAGCTGAAATAGTTGCGATTAATGAAAATACTGGTGACTTTTTGCCATTTCAAGAATTAATGCATAGAAGAAGGAAGTATAAATTAGAAAAAGCGGTATCTGATTATCCGATAACAGTGAATTTTTTTGATGTACTTTATTTTAATGGAAATAATTGTCTAGATGAACCATATCAAGAAAGAAGAAAAAAATTAAAGAGTATTATCAAAGAAAATAGTTTTGCTAAACTTATTCCAATGTCAATTGTAAAAAATAAAGACGATATATCAGATATAATAGAAAACTCAATAAATTCTGGATGTGAGGGGTTAATGCTAAAAGTACTAACGGCACCATACCGTGCAGGATCACGTGGAAGTAATTGGTTAAAATTAAAACGTGAATATCAAAATGAATTAGGAGATAGTTTAGATTTAGTGGTCATTGGTGCATTTTTTGGAAGAGGACGTAGAACTGGAAAATATGGGACATTATTGTTAGCAACCTATAATTCTGAGTCTGATACTTTTCCAAGCATTTGTAAAGTCGGAACTGGATTTTCTGATGAAAGTTTAGACCAATTATTTCAAATTCTTTCAAATAAGGTAATTTTGAAGAAAAATCCTAGAGTTGATAGTTCAATGGATGCTGATATTTGGTTTGAACCTGAATTGGTCATAGAAATTGTGGCATCAGAAATTACACTTAGTCCAATTCATAAAACAGGATTAGACTATGTACGAAAAAATACAGGGTTTGCTCTGAGATTTCCAAAATTCACTGGTAAAATAAGAACTGAAAAATTGGCAGAAGATGCCTCAACTGACGAAGAAGTTATGGCATTATACAAAAATCAGATAAAAACTAATTAGATTACCCTTTACAGATTTAAAAAAAGAAGCAAGCATTAAATTAACCTCAACATTAGTAGAAATTCGTATGTATAGTGGAGAGTTGGAAGTACAAGCCAAAAGAAAGGCTATTGCAGTTCTCCAAGATGAAATTAATCGTATTCTTAATGCAGCAAGAAGTTTATCTTCACTTCCAGAATTAATATTGGCAAAAGACAAACCTGCAATTAAAGATGCATTAGATCAGATCGCCTCATTAGAAGAAGAAGTTGAAGGTCTTAGAAGAAAAATTACACGTGATGTTGCTGATGTAGGTGGATTGATAATGAATCGTGAGAATCTTTTGAATACCGCCTATACTATGGATGAAATAGCTGGTTACATTACTGGTATTGCATTCAAACTTTCAAATATTAAACCTGCGACACTAAAAAGTTCAAAACTTGACACTGATTTAACAGAATTAATTGGATTAGTAGTTGACGAAATCTATAAGCTTAATGAGATAATACGAAGTCTAAATTCTGATTCTGTAAAATCAATTGAATTAGCACAAGACACACAAAAAATTGAACGTGAAATTGATATTAAATATAGAAAAATGGTTATGAAGTCACTTGAAATTTCCTCCACAAAAGAACTTTTACTATTAAAGGATATAATTGAGGGAATTGAGGAAATGGCAGATAAATGCCAAGAAGTTTCAGATTCATTCATACTTTTAGCACTGAGTCTTTAATTGAAAGCCGAATTAATAGAAAATAGAATTATAATTTGGAATATATCAGATTCAAAAAAGCTATTTTCTAATGGGTATTTTGGAAAACCAATTGGTATGCCAAAACCTAAGCCTGATGAAATAGATGTTCCATTAATTTTAGATTTGATTGAAGGTTGTTACTTACAATTAAAATCAAAAATTCAAATTTATAAAAATAAAAAAAAGATTTCAAAAGAAACGATGTTAAATATTTGTAATGATGAATATCATGACTTTGGTAAAAAATTTCAAGTTTACAAGGATTTTAGAGAAAAAGGTTACATTGTAAATCCTGGAATTAAATTTGGATGTGACTTTGCAGTTTATCAAAAAGGTCCTGGTATAGATCATGCACCATTTTTAGTTCAAGTATACAACAGAAATGAAAATATATCATCAACTGACGTTGTTTTAGCAGGAAGATTAGCTACTAGTGTAAAAAAACAATTTATTCTAGCAATACCATATGGAAAAGAAAGAGTTGACTATCTTGCACTAGATTGGTGGAAAGCTTAGATGTTTTTTATATGACCTGCTATTTTATCATAAATTTCAAAAAGATCTTTTGAAATACCTAATTCAAAACCATTTTTCCATTTACCATAAATTCTAACACCTTCATTTGTTGGTTCAATTGAAATTATTGCGTCATTAGGTGACTGTTGAAGAATTAATTCTTTTAGGGAAGTATCAGAATCTAACACATTGGAAATTTTACCACCATTCCAGTTTACGTCAATTATTTTTTTTGAGCCAAAATGACCAGTAGTAGATAATTTTGATCTTGCTGTATAATCCAAAACATTTTCAATATTTTTTACTCTAACAATATAATGAGCCTGGTATCGGTCTTGTGTTCCCCATGGAGTAGGATTTGGATCTTGCACTTCTATCCCTTCTGTAGAATTTGAATAACGTCAATATTCTTACCCTTAACTTCCAAACAGCCTTTATTTGTGACCATTCTAGTTGTCTGTGAAAATACACGGCTATAGTAATCATCAGATTCAACATCATCAGTAGCAATCTCTTTTGGAGTTGATGATACATCAATCTGTTGTAGGATCTCAGAAAATTTTTCAGGTATTGTTTTTAATACAAATGTTTCAGGCTCAGAATCATGCATGAAAATTGTCATACTCACCCACAAATAAAGATAATTCTTAGTGGTAACCAATTAATATTACAAACGATCA
>CAYVQV010000058.1:0-5474 GCA_964454035.1 uncultured Candidatus Nitrosopelagicus sp.
AAAATATCAAAACATTATATCCTATTGCAGCACAAGTTGCAAAAAAAATTAATTTCTCAAATACAAAAGCTGTATTTGGATTTACAAATGAAACAAATATTGGAATGATATTTTATACATCATTACAATCTGCTCCGTGCTTCATTGAAGATAAACCTGTATTGATTCCATTAGGTGTAGACCAAGATCCACATTTTAGAATTACACGGGATATTGCTCCAAAGATTGACAAACCAAAACCAGCATTAATTCACAACATAATGATTCCATCGCTTTTAGGTCCTGGTGGAAAAATGTCTGCTTCAGATGAAAAAAGTACTATCTATACAACAGACTCACCTGAAGCAGTAAAAAAGAAAATTAACAAACATGCGTTTTCTGGAGGACAAACTAATGTTGACGAACACAGAAAAATTGGTGGAAACCCAGACATTGATGTATCATATCAATATCTAAGAATCTTTTTTGAGCCAGACGATAATAAATTAAAAAAAATATATGATGATTATAAATCAGGGAAAATGTTAACAGGTGAACTAAAAGCAATTCTAATTGAAAAAATTAATGACTTTTTATCTATACATCAAGAAAAAAGAGAACAGGTAAGAAAAAACATCGATGACTATATGATGAAAGATTGATTAAAACAAAAATTTTTTGCCAAGATAAATATGAAGCACAAAAGCTTGCAAGTTTGATCTTTGTAAAAGAAGGAAAAGAGACATTTATCACACAAATTTTAGATGTTTTTGATAATGAAGTGGTGATATCAATTAAAGATAAATCAGCTCACAGTATTGTATTAAAAGATAAAAATCAGGTTGAAACATTTACTGATTTTTTACAATCTATAGTTGATAAAAAACATAGAATTCTAGATACAATGACTAATGAAGATATTGTTGAAATTATTAAAGAGTGATTAGACCAAACTCTTGTTCATTTCAAGAGTCATAATTTCCTGCACTTTTAGAAAATATAGCTGTGTTGTATATGGCATTTGTTGTAAATTATTATCAATTGCTATCATTAGATACCTAACAGCTCTTTTTGAAATATCAAGATTAAATTTCATGGGTAACGTTTCATCCTGAATTACGTTAATTTTTTCTTGTAACCAAGGAGGAGCCATATCTTTAGTTTCAGAAATTATTCTTTGATACCAAAATGATAGATGATCAGGCTGTAATCCTTTTTGTAAATTAACAATATCATTACTTAGTTTTCTCATAAGTTGAGAGGTAACTGACATATCAAATAATTACAAATTTTTGTTTTATTCCAATAACTCAAACATAGACAAGTTAATTGTCAATTAACATATGTTACCTTGAATGTCAATCTCTGAATTTCGTATTCGAGTAGAGGATATTCGGTCTCCATCAGATGCTAATTTCATAGGTACTATAACAAGCTCAATTGGTTTTAGGTTCAGCGATTTTATACGCATGGTATTTAGCGTTGTAATCTTGTTTGCTGTTTCTTCACTAGCAACTAAGGCATCAACACTGCCTTCAGAAACGGCTGGACCAAAATCGTCATTTAATTCGACAATCTCAAATGTAGTATTTGGAAATTCTTCATGAATTATTTTGGATAAATTTTCATATCTAATTTTATAATCATTTTGGATATTTTTTCCAGTCTTCTGCACGTAAGAATCAGATGTAAGACCAATAATGATTTTCTCAGAAATAGAAGCAGCTTTTTCAATTAGAGTGATATGACCAATATGAATAATGTCAAATGTGCCACCTAGAGCAACTACATTGTATTTCATACATTCAGTAATATTTGTTTGAAAATAAACTAGACGGAATTAATATTCACAAGTAATATTTCACCTGGAGAAGATAATGTAACATTATCAGTATTCCACAAATAGGTTTCAATAAAGAATAATCCTTCGTTTTCTGGAATCCAAATTATGCTTGGATTTTCAGGCAAGTCTTCCTGTAAAATTGAACTAGATGAACCAATAAATTCTATTAATCCAGATTCTGCATTTCTTATTTGAACATAAAATACATAATTTTCTTCAAAAGAAAATGATGTAAATTCTTGCATTAAAATTTGTGCATTAATTTGAATAGGACTGAAAATAATAGATTCATCTTGTTTGATATTAGTTATTGTCACATCGTTTATTGTAATAATTTTATTTTGTGAAATAATTTTTTTGTTATCAATAATTATAGGGTGAGAATGAAAATTATCAGATTCTGCTAAAATATAATAATTCACCGATTTAGAATTCAAGATATCATTAATTGAAAATATTTGTGAATTACCAGGAATTAGAGGATTTTCAAAATTAATGCTAGATAAACTAACAATTCTAGGTGGATCAAAAATATCAGTAGATATCAAATGTATTTTGATATCTGTTGCATCTTCACTTCCATTATTGGTAATAACTCCAGAAAAATTAAGAGAGTTCGTTATCTCAAGTAAATCCACTTTAATTGATAATGAAGTTGGTTTTTCAGGTGAAGAGTCAAAACCAAGTAATGTCACTCCAACTCTAGAAATTGCAGAATTTGGTATTGAAGACTTTAACATAAATGGTGAATTTTCATGTCCAGGTATTGAATTCAAAATAGTAGTATCTGTAACTCTATCAATTGGCTCATCGGATATATTATTATAAAAATTTACTAAAATTTTAACATCACTTATAGGAAAATCATGATTGTTAATAATTTCTCCAAGAACTACAGTATACCCACTCTCATCTTTGTAACTAAATGGATGTGTATTAACAAAAAAAACTCCTTCACCTCCACCACCTGTACCTTGAACTGTTGGTTTGTTTTCAATTTGTCCAAAACTTTCGAATACTGGAAGTGGAATTAGAATTAATAATAATAATAAAAAACTTAGTTCCCAATATTTTTTTACCATAGTCTTCAGTTAATAATAAGAATATGTTAACTATACTTTTTAATAAAAATTATAAAATAAGTAAAAAAGTTTGTTAGAAGATTATCTTCTTTTTCGCATTCCAGTAATTGCAATCCAGTAAACTAAACCCGGTGCTAGTCCTACAATAAGTGGAACCCAAACTGCTATTGATGCTTCATAACCAGCCATGTTTATTTTTCCCATAGTTATGATATTTAAATCCACCCCAAATATCGAAATTCGATATAGATCGTTACATTTGCATATAAAGAGAAAGTGGACTCGCTGGGATTTGAACCCAGGACCCCTCGCGTGCAAGGCGAGTATTCTACCAGTCTGAACTACAAGCCCTAAGATGATTCTAAAATAATGAGACTTTAATTGTTGTCTTTGAACAGGTAAAGAATTTATGTACTTCAGAATATTTTTTTTTATGGTACTCTTAGAGTCAGAAGTTTCCCTAAAAACAGGAGATAATGCCCCTGATTTTGAACTTTTAGGAATAGATGACAAAAATCATTCATTAAATGAATACAAAAAATTCAAAGGACTACTTGTTATTTTCATGTGTAATCATTGTCCATATGTGAAAGCAAAAATTGAAGCGATAAAAGAGATACACAAAAAATTTAGCGATCAAATTGCATTGGTTGGAATTAACAGTAATGATTCTATAAAATATCCAGACGATAGTTTTGAAAGTATGAAAGCTGTTGCCAAGGATAAACAAATTGAGTTTGATTATCTAGTCGATGAAACACAAGAAATTGCAAAGAAATATGGTGCTGTATGTACGCCAGACCCATTCTTATTTGACTCTGAAAGAAAACTAGTCTTTCATGGACGAATTGATGATGCAATGAATCCTGAAGCAACAGCTACTCAAAAAGTCATGATTGAAAATATTGAAAAATTCCTTAATGGTCAAAAAATAGAAAAAGAATTTGATCCTTCAATTGGATGCTCCATCAAGTGGAAATAACAGCAAACTTAAATTGCTAAATCCAAGAAAATTTGCGGGGGCTCGTAGCTCAGCTTGGCTAGAGCGTTCGACTGATAATCGAAAGGCCATGAGTTCGAATCTCATCGGGCCCATTTTATAATCTTAAACTAGAGGTTTTCAAATTTTGTTTGTGACCATTGGATTATATCTTCTAGTTTATCAGTAAGTAAATCAGATCTGATTTTGGTCTTTCTTCCTATTTTACCTGATAAAATTAGGTGAAGATTTTTTTCAGATTTGCCTTTTATTGAACTAAATGACTCAGAAAAAAATTTTAGACCTTCCTCAGTTGAGGAAAAAACAAGAATTATCATAAGATCTTGCTTAGATTTCCAAACTTTTGTTAATAATTTTTTCAAATCAAGATCGAACAATACATCAATTGCTGAAGACATATCACCTAAGGAAAATACGTTCCAACCATCAGATCTAAATGTAGCTGAAGATGCCTCAGTGTGTAAAACACTCTGTGAATCAGACGATAATATGATCACATTTTTTTTAGATTCTTGATCAAAATGTACCAAATTAACAATCTGAATTGATCTTGAAATAATACCGTTCATAAACTGATGCTCAGATTTTCCAATTTTTCCACCATCAAATAATGCTTGAGTCTGTGCTATTGATGGAATTATTACTTCTGTCATTAATTTTGTAATATTGACCTTTGAACTAATACAATTTCGAATTAAATTGTAAATTGCAGATTCTGAGCCATCAATTAGAAACTGCAAATATTTTTCTTGAACTTTAAAATAATCATCTGGAAATTGAAGATGCTCTGTACCTTCTTCAACTAACCACAAATTTAGATTACCAATACTTTTTTGTTTAATAATACCTTCAGCAGCAAAAACATTAAGAAATTTGGTCATTGTAACACGATTAATTCCAAGACCTGCAGAAACCTCAACTCCAGATAATCCAGTCTTCGAATCACGAAGTAAATTGATAAGACGAGTTTTTACTTCTTCATCATCATATCCGCGAGCCATAATGCATTATTTTCTCACTGTAGTATAAAGGATAATTCTAATTCATGATAATTTACCTCTATGCAAGTATTTTTGTTAAAAAAACATTATATACAAGGTACTGCAAAGTACGGTAAGAGAAAGTACAATGCCAAAACCCGGATTCAAATCAATAACAATTTCTGAAACAGTTTATGAGAAATTCCACGATGTCTATGAGAAGAATAAAGACAAATTAACAATGAAAGGTGTCAATAGTTTTGCAGGATATATCACTTACATGCTGGAGGATAAAATGCAAACGGATAAGACGTTTGCAAAATATGCACCAAAACTTGAATTAATATCAATTGAAGATGATCGAGTAATAATCAAAAATAATATTCAAAATAGAATAGCCGAAATAGTCTTTCAACGTGGAGAACTTTATTGTCAACTCTGTGAGGCAAAAGATTGTCATTGCATTGGATATGTTTGGTCTATTCCAGAAATTTATGAAAAACTTAGTTCTAAAGGTCTAAAACATTCTAAATAGAAAGTGGAGGAGGAGGGATTCGAACCCTCGAACTCCTGAGAGACGGGATCACCCA
>CAYVQV010000059.1:0-5425 GCA_964454035.1 uncultured Candidatus Nitrosopelagicus sp.
CCATGTCTTTGCCATATTGAAATTCAAAGTCAAGCAAATATAATCTATTAACTAAGCATATTCATGATTACAAACAATCCCAAATTTCTTAAGTTGTTTATAATTGCGATATTTGCAATAGTAATTCCTGCCAGTATTATAGGAATTAACATGTATGAGAAAAATGTCACAAATCCACGTATTTGGGAAGGATGGACATGTGACGAGATGGAGAAATTTGCATTAGAAAATAAAGATGATAATCTAAATGATTTTCAAGGAAGTAAATTTCATGAAGATTTATCAAAGTGTTTGAGTGGATAGATGAAAATCAAGTATACATTATATGGGTTAAAGCGAAATAATTTTTTTACAGTTTGAGCACTGAACCTTTACTCCATCATCTTGCAGTCTCTCAAATTTTTTAGAGCCACATTTAGTACAAATAGGACATGCTCTTTTAGACTTCATTGTGGAATACCACTTCCAATTATACGAACAGAATTTGACTCTGGTTTTAACAAAACACATACATCCCCAGGAATTATTATAACTGGTTTTTCAAAAACTAATTTTAGAGGAGAAATTGATGCAAATTTTGCAGCTTTTATTTGGAGTCCAATATTTACAAGACACATCTGATTCTCAGAAAGAGTTTCTTTAAAGAACTGATTCTGCTTAAAGTCAATAGTAATTTCAGTGACAGTTTTGATTGCAGTGTCATTTGATAGTATATCACCACGAGTAATTTCATCATGTTTTATGTTTTTGAGAGATAAACCAACTCTTCCAGGAAAAATAGCCACTTTTACATCGTCATCATGCATTTGGATTGATTTTACCATTGCCTCAATTTCTGAGGGATAATGTAAAATCTTGTCATACTGTGTAACCTTTCCAGATATGACTTTTCCTAATGCCACAGTACCCACACCTTTTACATCAAATGAATGATCAATTACAATGCTTGTGCTGCCATCATCTTTTTTTGCTGTAGAAAAATTTGCCAGTTCTTCTTTAATTTTATCTTGTTCAACTTTCTTGTATCCTTCAATTACAGTGCCCTTTATCATTAAATCTAATCTAGATTCATCCACATCATAGGAATGACTTAGTATTCCCTCTTTTTTTCCAAGCGCATCCAACGCAAGTATCTGTTCACCAGTAAATTTGTCAAGTGTAGTTATATGAAATATCACATATTCTGCAAGTGCAATTGCCTGAAAAAGAGGCTGAATTTTTTCTGGAAACCCATTTGGTGTAACCCAGGTGTAAATTTTTTCAGATTCTTTTCTATCATACAGAGTAAGATCAGTGGATGTTCCTTTTTTTCCAAAATCAGTTGCAATTGATTGGTCACCTAATACTACAAAATTTACAGATTCCATCGTATATCATTAATTTTATCCAGAAGATTTTTTTGTTGCACTAACCAAAGAAACCACATCACGATCTCGTAGTTGATAATGTGTTGGCAATCTAAGATTATAACGTAAATCTTTTGCATAAAGTAATCCTTTTGATAAACCAGTATGAATTTCATTTGCCAGATCTTTAATTGTTGCACCTTCCTTGAGTAAAATAAGATCTGGGAGAATACGACCCTTTTTATCAGAAAGTTTCTCTTCGTCAGCTACTGGATATATAGAATTCATTTTTAATAATTTAAAGACGGTGACATTTATTGCAAATTGAACACCAGTTCTCATATATTCACCCATGATATCTTTCTTGATAAAATCTAATGCATTTTTTTGCTTTTCATTTAATTCTTCAGGATTTATGATTTCAAATTGTTCAGAACCAGGTGAATACTTGATTAAATGTTGTTGTTCTGCACGTCTTAATGTCAATTCGCTATCAGCACTTGCTGGAACCGTAATTATTTCATTATACCGTTCACGAAGTCGATTAAAATTTTTGTCAGCACCAGGAACATCAATTTTATTTGCAACAATTAGTGTTGGCTTGGAAATTTTTCTTAGTATCTTTGCAAATTGTTTTGTATCTTGAGAATCATAGTCATCAAATGACTTTTCTTGTAATTCACAAATTTTTAATGCATCTATAACATGATTTTTCTTGACGCCAATACCCATATAGAGTTCAGTAAATGCATCAACTATCTCAGTTCCAGATTTTATGTTTTTTGAAACTTTATCTCTGTTTCCTTCAATAATTTTTTGATACCACATAATTAGCTCTTCTTCTATATCTGCAAAGTCAGAAACTGGATCACCTGCACCTACCTCAGATATTTTTCCAGATGCATCAATACTACCAGAACAATCAACAACATGAAGCAGTGCATCAGACTGTGCTGCTATAGAAAGAAACTGATTACCTAAACCCTTTCCTTTCCATGCATCCTTAATCAATCCAGGTAAATCAATTAATTCAACTGGAACATATCTCCAGCCATCGGTACATTTGGAATTATTTGGTTCGTCTTGAACATTAAATTCCATATGAACACATAGTGTGATTGCATTTGCAATGGATGATTCAGGAGTTTTAGTTGTAAATGGATAAGTTGAAATTTCAGAAGACGATAGTGTTGCAGAGTTAAAAAAAGTTGTTTTCCCTGTGTTTGTTTTTCCTATTATTCCAATCTTGATTGCCATGATTAAATTTTATTGGTATGTTATTTATCTCTGACTTGAAATCAATTAAAAATTATTCAGATGTGTCTTCTAATTTTTTACAACTATTTTCAATTTCTTTAATGTGCCATTTGATTTCATCAATTTCGTCAGATGAAATCTTATCATCCCATTTTTCTAAGATGATTTTTGATATTTCAGAGCAATTATAGAGGAATGCCCAATACGGATGATGTTCTGCAGTAGTATAAGATAATTCTGCAACATCGTTGAGTCCAGTTTTAGCTTTTAATATAGAATTAATGTTCTCACCAAAAATTTTTACAAAATCATAATCTGATTCATTTTCAACTTTTAGCATTAAATTTTGTTTTTCATATTTTTCTACAAGCACAAGCAATTCTTCAAAAAATTGTTTGAATGAAGTCATTTCACATCAATCGCTGATGTTCAGCTAACATGCATCTATTAAAAACAACATCAATTCCCGCATCAGTTGCTAACTTCTCTGCTTCAATATTATGAATTCCTTCTTGCAGCCATATCACTTTAGGTTTTTTCTTAATTGCCTCCTCTACTATAGATAATACTTGTTCAGATGGTCTGAACACATCAACAATATCTACATCATGTGGAACATCAGTAATTACTTTATAGCATTTTTTTTGAAGAATTTCATCAGTTGTTGGATTAACAGGAGTTACATCATATCCATTATCATCTAAATATTTAGGAACAAAGTGTGCAGCCTTTTTTTCATGTCTTGACATTCCAATGACAGCAATTTTTTTCATTCCAAGTATTTTTTTTATCTGCTCATCAGAATGAGAATCTATATTCATACAAACTCAGTTTTAAATTAAGTAATATGTATATTTTGTAGATAGCATCAGTCATTATGCTGATGCTCAGTTTGATGACAATCGCAATCACATAATTCAGTTGTGTGATTATTTTGACAGTCTATACACTCAAAATGTTTGTGGTTTTCACAACTTGCACATATCATAACTTTACAAGGAATAACAGTTTGAAAAAGCTTTTTGTCAAGAGCCGCCTTTATTGCTAATTCTAATGTTTTTTATTACCAAATTCCGATAGTAAATTGTGGAAATTTCTGTTGGGCACACCCCTGATTCAGACGATGCGTTCATGTTCTATGCAATGCTTACTGGTAAAATCCAATCGAATGATTTTACTGTAAAACATGTAATAGGTGATATTGAGGACCTTAATTCTAGAGCAAAAAATCCTGAACTTGATGTCACGGCAGTTTCAGTTCATGCATGTGCATACATTCCTGATTATACAATATTACGCAGTGGTGGAAGTTTTGGAATAGGATACGGACCAATTGTCACTGCAACAAAGCAAATGACAATAGACGAAATAAAAAAATCCAAAATTGCAATTCCAGGAAAAATGACATCTGCATTTTTGCTATTACAATTAATGATTGGAAAATTTGATTATGTAGAGATGAATTTTAGTGATATACCAAATGCAGTTAAGACAGGTCAGGTTGATGTGGGTTTAGTTATTCATGAAACTCAGTTATCATTTGAACAGGAAGGAATTATGAAAATACTTGATGTTGGTGAATGGTGGGATAAAGAAACTAATGGTCTGCCTGTTCCATTGGGAATTAATGTAATGAGCAATAAATTTGGCAATGATACCATCAAAAAATTTGATACATATTTGAAAAATTCAATCGAATTTGGACTTGAACACGACAAAGATGCATTGGAATATGCAATGCAGTATAGTAGAGGAAAATCGGAAGAACTAATAGAAAAATTTGTCAAAATGTACGTAAATCCTGTCACAGTAAACATGGGAGCCAGTGGAGAAAAAGCAATTCGAAAAATGTTTGAAATGGCTCGTGAAAAAGATCTGGTGCCTGAATTTGAAATTAAAATTTCAGAACTGCTAGACTGAAACTGTTTGTACTAGTATTTTTTTCAATTCATCTATGTCTTTAGTTGTTGTAAGTCGTTTTCGCAATACACTACCACCAACAGTCCCTTTTGTAAATCGAATTGCCTGTTCCTTTATGTTTACAAATTTTATTTTATATTTTGATGTCTCACTAACATAATCCAAGAATGCTTCCAGTCTATCAGAGAAGTTATAATTTTTGTAGACACCGTATTTTAGGTAATCGTTAATCTGCTCAAAAATAAATGGATTACCCATAGCACCTCTACCTATCATAACATAGTCACATCCAGTTTGCTCAATCATGCTTTTGGCAATTTCAGGTGTTGTAATATCACCATTTCCAACAACTGGAATTTCAACTATTTCTTTTAATTTCTTTATCATACTCCAGTCAGAATGACCAGAATATCCCTGTGAAACAGTTCTAGGATGCAGTGTTATCATTTTAATTCCCTCCTGTTCAGCAATTTTTGCAATTTCCTTGAACAGTAATTTGTTAGAATCAGAAACGCCTATACGCATTTTCAATGATACAGGTCTAGTTGTTGAATTTACCATTGTTCTAAAAATTTGACGCGTTAAATCAGAATTTTGCAAAAGTGCACCACCTGCCATTTGTTTTGTAATGTGTGGTGCAGGACAGCCCATATTGTAATCAATTATGTCAAAAAATGGTGCTACAATTTTTGATGCCTTTTCCAGTGCAACAAGATCAGACCCAAACAATTGTACTGACAATGGACGCTCTTTTTCAGAAAATTCCAAAAATTCTGTGATGTTTTTCATCTGATCCTTCAATTGCTGTTCTTTTGCAATAATTGCATGAATACTGGTTAATTCCGTGACAACAAGACCAGCACCCATATTTTTACAGATTAATCGCAATGCCGGGTCACTCA
>CAYVQV010000060.1:0-5414 GCA_964454035.1 uncultured Candidatus Nitrosopelagicus sp.
TCAGCAACACAAGGACCAAAAATTGGACCATTTATCTTAGATATAGGAAAAAATAAAGTTGCTAATACATTAAACAAGTATCTATAGTGAGTTAGAAAAATGGCACATAATGAACATAACAGATCAAAACAGTCAAGTGGTTCATTTGCATTAATAATACTTGGTGCATTATTATTATTCATAGCACCAACTATTCATGGAGATACACCAGATCTAGGTACTGCATCACTAGTTTTTGGCTTAATAATTGGAGGAATTGGTTTTTATCTTAGATTTGTAAGAAAGGTTGGAAGAAAGTGAATAGAATTGGGATTTCTAAATAGAAAAAAGAAACAACCAGAATCAGATGAGTATAAAAAAATTAAAACTACAGAAGAAATAATTAATGAACAACAAGAAACTGAGTCTCAGAATTTACAGACTGAGATTAGTGAAAAAACAACACATCTTGCTTCAATTATAGAAAAACTGGAATTAACAAAAAAAGAATATCAAGGTGTAATTAGCCAAACAATGTCTTCAAAAAAACAACTTTTGGATATAAAAAAACAAATTAAATCAGCATACTCAGATTTTGATTTGGCACCAAAACAAGAAGAACATCAAAGAATTCTGGTGGAGATTAAGCAATCGAATGATGAATTATCAAAAATAAAAAAAGAACTTGAATACATAAACCCCAAAAAACTAGATTTTCAAAAAGTGAATGAAGAATTAGAGCAAAGAAAAAAAGAATTGGAAATCATAAAAAAACAAATACAAACTTCAAAGTCAACAATCAAAAAAGATGGAGATAATTCAAAACAAATTGTAGAATCAGCTAGCCAAGTAATTGCAACTACAAAGAAAAAACTCGATAATACTTTAAAAGAACTAGATATGATGAAACAAATTCTGGAAAAAGAAAAAAAGTCTCATAATGAAACTAAGAAAAAATTAAACCAACAAAAATAAAATTATTGATAGTATTTTTTCCATTTTAAAACAAGATCATCTTCTGTTATTCCAAGATCATATGATGGTGATGTAATTTCATTAACTTTTTCTACAGTTACAATAACAATGGCATTAATTTTACTTTTAATACCATTTTTTTTGTACTGTTCCAAAACTTCTTCAAACTGCATTCCTTCGTCAATGATTTCTCCTTTACCCTTAAAACGAAATCCCTTTCTATGAATCGGATCTACCACATTAATTTCAATTGATGGATTTTTCTTTAGATTTTCTATTGTCTGTGGTGAACGTATGTCTGCAAACGCTAAATGTGATTCATCAATAACAATAATTGTCCCTTTCGGTGATAAATTTGGTGTATTATCAGCAGAAACTGTTGCAACATATCCAAGTTTTTGAAAATTTACAAAATTTCTAATTTTATTAGAAATTTCTGTCATACTTTTTTTCCATTAAAATTAAGTTAAAAGATTATCTCATTAGGTCTGCTGCGATCCCATAAAAGAGAAAAAATCCAATCCCTCCACCAAGTATGGCAATCCATATAGCAACATCTTTTCTAGTATACATGATTATTTCACAAAAGTTCTTAATAAAAACCTCATAAATACAAGTATTGTCAAAATTCGGCGTTATTGGTAGAGGAATTATGTTTGTTGTAGTTGGTATTGTGACAATAGTTGTTGGTTCATTTTTACTAAGAGGTAATATGCATATGTGGGATAAATCAAAATCTGAAAAATCAAAAGAGAAAGATTAGTATGATTATTCTATCTTCAATGCCTTTTAATGACACATGCTTTATCCTATGAATTGATAAATAATTAGAGATTGATCCAAAATGCTTTATAAAAAATCATTATTGAATTCAATCAATTCGATTTTTAATCTGCAAGAATTTCCTATAGGAAATTAAAGTAGAGTAAATATCCACCGACCACAGCAACACCTGCTACAGCTGCTAATAACATCATTTTATCCAAATAATTCACCTCCGAATTTCATTTTTTTATTACCACGTGCCTTTGTACGTAATTTCATTCTACAACATGGACACCTGACTTCATCTAGCTTAAGCCAAACTTCACACCAACTGCATCGTTTCATTCCGGATTTGTATTTTAATGAATTTGGAATTTTTTCTTGTTCAATCATAAGACAAATACCCTTACATGATGCACCCATATCATTTACCTCCTAAGATGTCTCCAGTATTGATGAACCGTTACCAATTGCTTGCTGGAGAATTTTTTGAATTTCAACATGCTTTTCTAAACACATTCTGCATTCAAAGTTAGAATGGTCTATTACTAATCTATCACAGAATACACAATTAACATCGGTTTGGTCTGTCATGTGTAGTTATACTATTTAGTCTTATAATGCATGATGAAGCTAGGTAAGTATCAAAACACTCACCATAGTGAGTGTGCTTTTATTATATCAAAAATCTAGTTAATCTCTATGACTGAGCTAAAAGCTGATAATTTCTTGGAAAGTTTAGAACATACACATATTGTACTATTTCATGATGGTGGAAAAGAAACGAAAGATGCCGAATATAATTTTATAAAAAATGGACTTGATAAACAGGAACACTGTTTTTACACAACTCAAAATCCTCAGCAAATACTAAATGAGATGAAAGAGTTTGGTATTGATACTGAAGGACAGAGTGAATTTTTACACATAGTAGAAATTCCAGAAAAATTTGAAAATTATTCAAAGATGATACTAGATAAGGTAAGCACTCTACCTAGTGATTCTGAAATCAGAGTTCTATCAACTCATTATTTTGACTTTGATTCAGAAGAAAAGACTGATAGAATGGCAGAAATTGAGCAATGTGTAGATGACGATTTTCATAAAATTAATGGTAACTTTGTTTGTTCCTTTGAAGTTAATCAGATAAATGAACCAATTCGAGCCAGATTTTTAAATCAGTTACTAGATTCCCATAAGGCCGTTATGTTTCTAAGAAAAGAAAAAGGCGCTGATGTGTTTACTCTGCCTTAATCTGCTTTGTAACATCTATAATTAAGTCATTTATTTTTGAATAATCTCTATGAAATTGCATTCCTTTATCAGTAACAGAGAGTGATTTTTCTCTATCTATAATATTTCTCTTCTCCATTTCTATTAGATATTTTGTTAATTTATCATATGACGTATTACATTTGAATTGAATTCTAGTTGGCGAAACAGAATCATTATTTTGAGAATCCTGAACAATTGCAGATACAATGTCAAAGTAAAGTTGAATCTTAGACCTTCTTTCTTTTACCATTTTTTGTGATTATGGTTTATCGTATATATACTCTAATGACTAGAATTGGATCTAATTCCAGTTTAATTATAATTTTGTACATCAAAAATATCTAAACCAATTTTGTAAAACGGGCCCGAAGGGATTTGAACCCCCGACCTAATGCTCCGCAAGCACTCACTCTATCCATGCTGAGCCACGAGCCCAATAACTAACTTAGAAAAATTGTTAAAAACGTTTGGAAGAAGCTAAACTTCTTTCTCAGCCTTGCTAACATAAAGATAGTTCATAATAACACCTGCAATAATACCGCCAATAATTGGTGCTACCCAGTATAACCATTGCACTTCTAATAATCCAGCATCACCAGTTGTTATGGCAGGTGCAAGTGATCTTGCTGGATTCATTGATGCACCAGTCAATGGTACACCAACTAAATGAAGTAAGAAAACCATTCCACCTATTGCTGCACCGTAGACACTTTTTGGTGCTTTTTTATGAACAGCTGTCATAAAAATTACTAAAACCAAAAAGAACGTTAAGATTATCTCAACTGCAAATGCAGCTTCCATACTGAAATTTAGTAATTCACTTGGTCCACCATGACCACCCCAGAGAACTGCTTTTCCAATTTCTGGAAATAGTGCCATTAAGGATAATGATGCAATAATTCCACCTATTACTTGAGAAATAATATATCCAATGCCATCAGCAACACCGATTTTTTTTGTGATCATCATCGGAATAGTTACTGCCGGATTGATATGAGCGCCTGATACATGTCCAAATGCATATACCATTAATGCGATAATTGCACCATGACCAAGTGAAATCATAATAATTGATTCAATAGATAACCCTTCACCAAATACCACAACTGCTAAAATTACAGAGAGTGGGCCAAAAAATACAAGACCGAATGTTGATATTCCTTCTGCTAACCATGCTCTTGGATTTACCATTATTGACCCGCTTAATAATATCCATATAAAACATGCGAGTCGATTTAATTCCAAAGAATATTAAATTAGAGTAAAACAAGTTGACATGTATGATAGAAGAGGGTAGTAAAGTTCCTGCATTTCAATTAGAAGATGCTGATGGAAAAATAATAAAATCATCAAATTTTAAAGGAAAAAAATATGTGGTATATTTTTATCCAAGAGATTTTACGCCTGGCTGCACGACTGAAGCTGATGAGTTCACAAAGGATTATTCAAAATTCAAAAAGGCTGGAATAGAAATTATAGGAATTAGTAAAGATGATGTTTCTTCTCATAGAAAATTTTGTGATAAAATGAATATTCCTTACATCTTGTTGGCTGATGTTGAAACTGATATATGTAAAAAATTTGGTGTTTGGGGAATGAAAAAATTTATGGGTAGAGAATTCATGGGAATTAATCGTAGTACATTTTTAGTAGATGAGAAAGGAAAAATTTTCAAAGTGTTTCCAAAAGTAAAACCTGCGGGTCATTCAAAAGAAGTTTT
Source organism: uncultured Candidatus Nitrosopelagicus sp. (assembly GCA_964454035.1). GTDB lineage: Archaea > Thermoproteota > Nitrososphaeria > Nitrososphaerales > Nitrosopumilaceae > Nitrosopelagicus. The sequence continues at coordinate 4,715 of CAYVQV010000060.1, forward strand.
AGAAGCTTTTAGTAATTAAAATCAAAAATAAAAAATGAAAATTTCTAGAAATCTAGAAACCTTTAGGTAATGTACCTCTGGTAGATTTTGGTGCTGCTGCGGCTGCTGCCTTTGCTGCTGCGGCTGCTGCTGCATCTGCCTTTTGTTTTTCTACTCGTACAAGATAATCTTTCTCATATTCTTCTAATGATTGTTTCTTTGCATTTCCTTCTCCTGATGAAGCTTGTTGAACCTGTGGTTCTGGAGCTGGTGGTGGAGGTGGAGGTGCTGTTTGTGTTTGTGTACTTGCAGGTGCATCAATAATCCATGAACCAAATTTGCTTTTTTCTGGATGATATGCGAGTCTTTGTTTAGTTGCAAAATATTTGTTAGAAGCGGCTGTAAATCCTGGAACTTTTGGTTTTTGATCATTCCAATTTCCTGGAGTAACTTGAACTTGTGCTGCTAATCCTCTACTTCCAAAGTATCTATTACCTGGAGCAGTGAATCCTGGAACTTTTGGTTTTTGATCATTCCAATTTCCTGTAGCAATCTCACGGAATCTTTCATGTAGTGGAGGTGCTGCTGCAGGTGGTGTTTCCTTCTTTGCTGGTTCAGGTACTTTTTCAGCTGCTGCTTTTTCAGCTGCTGCTTTTTCAGCTGCGACCTTTGCTGCTGCTGCAGCTGCTGCTTGTGCTGCTGCTGCTTGTGCTGCTGCTGC
>CAYVQV010000061.1:0-5216 GCA_964454035.1 uncultured Candidatus Nitrosopelagicus sp.
CACTAAAAATTAAAAATGATGGAGTAGCGTTAATTCCAACACTCTTTGCAAATTCTTGATTTTCATTAACTTTTTGATAATACTTGTGATTTTTCATGCATTCCATAAATTGATTGATATCTAGATTAGATTCTTTAGCAAAATTTAGTAGTGACTTATCAGTGACCCATCCAGTTCTTTCACCAGCCCAATTATCAAAAAGCATATTGTGATATTCCCAATATTTTCCTTGATCATCTGCACAAAATGCTGCTTCTGCTGCCAAAACAGATGCGGTTCCATTTACTGGCAAGTCTTTGTATGTGAAATTAACTACTCCTGTACTAATGTATGATTTTTTAATATCATTAAGTGTCTGCTGATGAAATTTATGGCAGAATGTACATTGATAGTCACCAAATTCAAGTATTGTTATTTTTGCATTCTTATTTCCTATAATAGGTGCTGAATTCTCAAGTAATTTTTCCTTAGTGAATAAAGTTGCTTTTTGTTCACTAGTTGATGAATTATCTAATAGAAAAAAACCTAAACAAATACCAACTATTATTGGGATCGCAATAAAAAATAATCCTTTCAAATCTATAGATCGTTGTTAATTATTACATTAATTCTTTTTAATTGATAGAAAATACCAACCGTTTAAATATATTAAATCATTCAAAAAACTATTGAAGCAGAGTCAAACCACAGTTAACAAATATGGTATATCAAAAATTGGTATTGCTGCATTGGCATTTATTTTTGCCTTAGGAATATTTGTGGTAGGTTTTGATCAAGGTCATATTTTTAGTCTGGTTGAAGGTGAACAAGCATTTGATAATATGTTTATTCATGAACTAAGCCATGATTTGAGACATGCCGCAGGATTTCCATGCCACTAGGTGGGTTTTTTGAAAACCGGGTTATTTGTAATAACTGTTTTAGTTTCTGGTAGTTTTGCGGGATTAATTTATGGTGGTCTAAATCTTGCTATAGTTGAACCTTTTTTGGATGATGCAACAAATATAGAAAATCAAAATTTATTTGAATCAGGTGAGGAATCTGACACTACTGAATTTTGGGTAGAATATTATTCATATCGTTCTTGGCAAAAAGGTGGTCAGATTTTAGCAGCTACAATATTAGGTGCATCGCTTGGTTCATTATTTGGAATTGTTTTTGCATATTCTAGAAAATCATTACCAAGTGATAACAATATAAGAAAAACTATTGTTTTAGCAGGAATTATGTGGTTTGTCTTATTTGTAATTCCATTTTTGAAATATCCTGCAAATCCTCCAACAGTTGGTGAAACTGAAACTGTAGTGTTACGAGGAATTTTATATTTATCATTTATTGCAATTTCTGGTTTCAGTGCACTTGGATTTTATCAATTGTATAAACGCTTAGAGGCAAATAAAAAAATTATCGCTATTATTGGATATGGAATTTTTATTACTTCTGTATTCTTTTTAATGCCAGATAATCCAGATAAAATAACAGCACCTGCAGAATTAGTAGATGGATTTAGAATTTTTACATTTTTCACAACATCAGTATTTTGGCTATCTTTGGCATTAATACTTGGGGCATTTTGGCAAAAACTCAGTCCAGATATTTCAACTAATTAGATTCTTAATCCCCATTCTAAGAATATATAATGTTACAAGTAATTTTATATTATAATTTTTTTAATGAGTTCTATGGTAAAGAAATTAACATTACCCCAATTAAAAAAATATGATGTAACGCAGAAAGTTATTGAAATGTTAGCTGATGCAGAATCACGTGCAATAATATTTTCGATTATAAAAACTGGCAAAACTGCATCTGAACTTTCTCTGAAACATAAAATTCCTCTTAGTTCAGTTTATAAAAAAATTAGTGATTTAGAAGAACTGACATTAATCAAAGTTGACAGTTGGCAACTATCAGATAAAGGAAGAAAATTCAAAGTTTACAAAAGTAGAATTAAGCATGCTGAAATAAATATAAAAAAACCCGAGGCAAATTTAGTACTAATACCAAATATTGCGTAATAATATGAAAAAAAGTATAGTTCGTGAAGCATTACCAAAACCAAATGTTCTACAATTAAGTGAATACAATATCACACAAAAAATAATGGACTCGCTTGTAAATCCATGTCATCGTGCAGTTCTATTTTCTATAGTTAATGAATCTAAAATTGCAAATCAAATCTCAAATGATCTAAACATATCACTTTCTGCAGTTTACAAAACACTAGGAAAACTTGAAGATTTAACCTTGGTTTTTGTTGAAAAATTTGAATTTGTAGATGGTAAAAAAATCAAGTTCTATAAAAGTAGAATAGGAAACGCCGAAATCGCACTTCATAGTGATGATACAATATTGAAATTATATCCAAATAAGACAGCAACAAATGTCTAGTGATATAATTGAAAATTAAACAAATTAGTTTTTTAGATAAAGATTTTTCAAATATACGGGACATTAGAAAAATTGTTTTTTCTGATGAAATGGGAATTCCTGAACATGAATTATTTGATAAATTTGATCAAGAATCAGATCATTTCATATTTGTAGAACAAAATAATGTAATAGGGTCTGTCAGAATAAGGCAAGTTGAAGATTGTATCAAACTAGAACGGATGGCAATTTATGAAGAATTTAGATGGAAGAATTTTGGTTATGACGCAATATCACAAATTATTAATTATTATAAAAATAAATCATTTACAAAGATTATTTTAGATTCTATTTATGATATTAGAAATTTTTACAAAAAATGTGGATTTGTTGAAGTAGGAAAAATATTTGATCGTGTTGATTTACCTCATATTAGAATGGAATTATCATTTTAGTAGTATAGAATACAGTAATCATTTTTTAATTCATTTTTTTATCGATAATTATGCAAGCAAATCTTTCAACACATGGATTACATGATGCCGCCCAAATGGGAATGCGTCTTGCAGTTGGTGTAATTTTCATTGTTCATGGTTTCAGTAAGTTTGGAAATCCAGGGTTCGGTGGATGGATATCAAGTATGGGAATACCAGCTGAAATGCAAATTCCAATTGCATTGGCAGAATTTATTCCGGGAATTTTATTGCTTGTAGGTGTACTAACTAGAATTTCTGCATCATTGATTTCTATAGTAATGCTTGGTGCAATATTTCTCGTAAAGGGTGCATCTAGTTTAACAGGTGAACATGGTTATGAGTTAGATTTGATATTACTTGCATCATGTTTAGTCGTAATAGTTGCAGGACCAGGAAGAGTATCATTATCTTATGCACTCAAAAAAGTTCCAAGAATATTACAATAAATTCAAGTAGTAATTTTTTCAATCATATTTTTTGATTCAGCTATCTTAACTTCACGCGCAATTCTTTTTCCCATACTCATATTCTCATTGAATAATAATGAATAGTAGGGTGAGCCATCCATGTAGATGTTAGTTCCCGCAACAATTCTTGCTGAAAATTCAAATGATGTAAATTTAGCATTTTCATCATAGACTCCTTCAATACAAAATGGACCATTCATACCTGGAGAAACAACTCTTTTTGCAGCCGTAACAAAATTTTCGCCCATTTCATATACTTCATCTAATAATGATTCTCTCAAAACTAGTGGGCTATTTCCAATTACGTTAAATGATGGAACCTTGTTTGATTTTAATTGCTGTTCTGATGGAATTCTGCCAAGACCTTCAATATCTGATTCATGTCTTTGATCAACTCCAAAGAATTCTAATTCATTAGTTAATGGTGAATAAAAGAATTGTAAATATGCTAAAACACCTGCTGCATATTCTTGAATGTATAGGGTTTCATCTTTAGAAATCACACCTTCAGAAATTAACTGATTTCTTTTTGTGTTATAGTCCTCTTCATTAGCTGCCATAAAATATCCTTTACCGCCGGCAGCTCCTTGCCTTTTTACAATTACTAATTTTTCAATATCTTTTGGATGTGATACTGGGTTTGGCATCGGAAGTGTAGCTTCCCTCATGAGTTTTTCTTTCATGGTTCTATCTGATTCCCATCTAAGAATCCATTTGTTTCCAAAAATTGGTACGTTAATTGATTCAATCTCTTCAGAACTCATTTGTGCTATTAATGTTCCATGAGGAATTAATATCGCATCTTGCTGTTTGAGTTTATCTTGTATTTCTTGATTTAATATATCAGAAAATTTCTCAACAATGATTAATTCATCAATGAATGGAAATCTACGATATAACTTCTCACGTTTTTTTTCACAAACTAGTATTGTCTTAAATCCCTCATCTTTTGCACCCTTCAAGACTTGTAGTGCACAATGAGAGCCTAGTGTAGCAATACTTGTCAATTGTAATTATTGTATAATTTATGCCCTTATGAAATTATGCTTTAGAAAGTGTGTTTGAAATATATGAAAACACCTCATCTATTAGCTCAATTTTTGCCTCTGAATCTAACTCAGGAGGTATGATTTTAGCCAAAAAATCATACATTGAAACTTCATTTTCTAATTCACCCATCTCTTTTTTCAGAGAATATGTTGAAATTGCACCTGAAATATAGGCTATAGCTTTTTCTCTATCATTCATGACTGTTATACAAATTTCTAAAATAAAAATCAGCCTAACCAAATGTAAATAAAACTCAAAAAATTAGGTTATTTAACAATGATTGGAAACGAATTAGGAGATCTAAGGAGAAGTCATTATTCTATTGAACTTGGTTCATTAGATGAAGGTACAGATGTAGTTGTAATGGGATGGGTTCTTACCGTCCGTGGTCATGGAAATATTGTATTTGCAACAATCAGAGATAAACTTGGAAATATTCAGATTATAACAAAGAGTGGAGAATGTGATGATGATATACGTGAAAAAATATCATCTTTGAAACAACATACATCAATTGCAGTTGTTGGCAAAACAAGAAAAAATGATAAATCTCCTACAGGAATTGAAGTTGTCCCTAATGAATTACGTGTTTTTTCAGAAGTAGAAAAAATACCACCTTTTGAACCATATGCAAAAAGTGTAAAAAATATTGATACTAGACTAGAGGTTAGAGCACTTGATCTTAGACGAACCGTATTGCAAAAGATATTCCTTGCACGAAGTCTAACATTAAAAGCAGTACGTGATTATCTTGGCAATCAAGATTTTGTAGAAGTTAATACACCGAAAATGATTGCGACTGCAACTGAAGGTGGTGCTGCATTGTTTCCAATATTTTATTATAACAAAGAAG
>CAYVQV010000062.1:0-5211 GCA_964454035.1 uncultured Candidatus Nitrosopelagicus sp.
AAAGTGGAAGAAGAACCAGAAATTCCAAAAACAATGGAAGAGGAATTTGAGGATCAGTACTCAGATGAAGAATTACGAAATTTTAGGATTGAGAAAAAGGATATGGAGCAACTGACAAACAAAGTTTGTGAAATTCTTGCAACATATACTGATAATGGCATGTTGCAAAGTGAATTATGGAAAAAATTAAAATTATCTACGCGTGATGGTTCTCGTCTTTCATTACGTCTGGAAAGAAGAGGAATGATAACACGAGAGAAAATACTTCAAAGTGGTAGATGGACTTATAAATTAATTATTGAACAGATGCCAATAAGCTTAGAATCCATTCAGAATGCACCTTGTTTAACTTGCCCAGTTGAACAAAAATGTAATATTGATAATGTGTATCCTGAACCAAGTCCTAGACATTGTGAATTAATTAAAGAATGGGTTGTTATAGAATCTAAGAAGAAAAAATGAAATTAATTGATGCAAAAAAAGATCAGTATCGTAAACTAGCACATGAGCAAGGGTTTCGAAGTCGTGCATCTTACAAATTAAAAGAGATAAACAAATCATATAGAATAATTGGTCCAGGTTCATATGTTTTAGATCTTGGTTGCGCACCTGGAGGATGGACACAAGTTGCTCAGAAAATTAGTGGTAATCAAGGAAAAGTTCTTGGAATTGATCTTTCTTTTGTCGAAGAGATTCCAAATGCAAAAATCATTCAAGCCAATATTGAAAATATTGATGTCATAGACGAAATAAATTCTTATTTTGGAAAAAAAGTTGATTCTGTAATATGTGATTTATCTCCACAAGTATCTGGAAATTGGTCTGTTGATCATGCCACACAAATTTCATTAAATTACAGTGCAGTGAAAGTTATGGAAAAAGTTCTAAAGAATAAAGGAAATGCCTTATTCAAGGTTTTTGATGGTGAATATTCTGCTGAATTTTTTGATTTTATGAAGAAAAAATTCATAAAAACAAAAAGAACAAAACCAAAATCAAGTAGAAATCCAAGTAGTGAATTGTATTGTATCTGTATGGGATATATTTAATTTCTTAAAATATCACAAATTTGTTTTATTTTTGCATTAGTTCTAAATCCTGTTGGATTTAATGAAGTTCTAGACGCATTGTAGCCTGAATCTTCTAATCGTTTAATTGCTTTATCTAATGCTAGTGGTGCAGATTTGGTTTTAGAGGCAATTTCATCTAATGTATAATACATTGGTGGTAATGCTTCTTCCTCAATACATTTTTCTAGAACACTTTCACATCTTTTATCAACTTCTAATTCTTTTATTTCATCTTTCATGGTTTTAACAAATGTTTTATCAAATAATTTTCCAATCCATAGTGGTCCTGCAATTTCTAATAACGAGTTACAATTATCACATTTTTTTACAGTTTCAATTTCAATATTTCTAGAACCACATTTTTTACAATATGTAATATAACCTAAATTATAATTTTGATCAGGCTTGGTTAAAATTTTAACGTATGCTCTATAGTAATGCATGTCATTATCAATAAATAATGGAATCATAGTAACATCTAATCTATTTGCTATAATATTTACAGAGCCTAGAACTAATCTAATTGCAATTTCATTACTAAATTTAGTTTTGATTGGTAAACCATGGTATCTACGTCTTGCTGCATTATTAAATAAACCGTGTAAAACCTGTAGGTCTGTTGCAGTTAAAGATAATAATCCACTATGCATTGTTGCTCTAATTGCACAATCAATGTATTTTGACGGTGAACCAAATGGATCAACATCTACAATTGATCCCCTGTTATCTTTTTTTGAATGTAGACTAAAAAATCTACATGTTTCATTTTCAGAAATTTCATAATTTTTTACTTTATTCATATTAAATGATTCTTCTGCAAGCTTCAATGCTTGTGGATTAACATCATTTAGTATAACTTTCTCAACATCATTTATTTCAGTTGCAACTCTTAATGCTCTTGCACCTACACCAGTTAAACCGTCAAGGAAAACTTTTGGTTTATCAAATTTTTTCCAGAATGCAGAATATGCAATTATTGAAAAATCTCTATTCAATTTTGCTTTCGGATTAAAAAATGCAGGTTCCATTGGTGGAACTTTATCTACCATAGAACGATTAGGTACTCTAATCTTCGTCGTTCCCTCAATAATTTCAATAATATCTGAACTCATTTTATGTAATTAGCTATGACAAATCTTTCACCTATATTATTTAGTTCTAATGAAGAGGTTTTCCATGATAATATGTGGAGTAGATGATGCAGGTAGGGGTTCTATGATCGGTCCTTTGGTGATTTCTGGTGTAACAATTAATAAAAAAAATATTAAAAAATTGAGATCTATAGGTGTAAAAGACTCAAAGAAATTATCATCAAAAACGCGTGAAATTCTTTATAAAAAAATTATTGAAATTGTTGATGATTATTATGTTGTTAGAATACCACCAAAAACAATTGATCGAAATGTGTTCAAACATAATCTGAATCATTTGGAGGCTAAAAATATGGCTAAAGTAATCAAAAAATTAAATCCAGAAGTTGCATATGTTGATTCATGCGATGTAGATTACAAAAGATTTGGAAAAGAAATCGCAAATTTATCTTCTAACTCAAAAATAGTATCACGTCACCATGCTGATAGTAGATTTGTAGTTGTTGCAGCAGCATCAATTATTGCAAAGGTAAGTCGGGATAAATCAATTAATCGTTTGAGAAAAAATTTTGATCTAGGTAGTGGATATCCTTCTGATAAAAAATCTGTAAAATTTGTTAAGAAATTACTATCATCTAAAAATAAATCATATTCATTTATCAGATTTAGTTGGAAACCAGTTCAAAAAATTCTTAATAAAAATTCAAACTAATGACATTGCAATAACCATAGCATGATCCTTATCATATGGATTAAGATTAATTACTTGTTTTATCTCAAATTTAGTTTCTAATTTTTTAATTTCATTGGTAAAAATTTGTTTAGGATCTTTTGTAACATCAATACTTCTTGCTTTTATTACTAAAAATAAATATCCATTTTTTTTAAGATATATGCGACAGTTTTCTATGGCTATGTTTGTTTGATCTGGTTGTGCAATATCTACATAAACAACATCAACTTTGTTATAAACTGAAAAATATTGTTTTGGTTGTCTAGCATCTTGAATGATTGGAACTATATTTTTTCTAAAACATGCAACTCTATCTAGAAAATCTCTTGCTACTCTACTTGAATGTTCTACACCAAATACTGTACCATTTGGTCCAATTATATCTGATACATGACTAATAGTTGTTCCAGTTGACACACCAAGATATAGGACATTTGATTTTTCTTTGAATGGAAATGTGATTAATCCATTCATTAAACATGCAGCTAATTTACTTCTAAATGGGTCCCATAATCTGTATTCTATACCTTTTTTTAGAATTAGTTTTTCTTTGTATACTTGTTTTTTTGGAGTTAAATTCTCGGTAGCAAGTTTTTCCTCACCATCAACTGTGAACCAAAATACGTTATCTATTTCGTCTTCCAAAATTGCTTCGTTTTCTATTTTTGAATCTATCAGACTTCTTTTTTTGTTTTGAATTGTTGTTTCTATCGTAATTTGAGTTGTTAGACATGTTCCTTTGCTGAGGTTTCTTTACTGGCTTGTCATATTTTTCTTCAATTTCCTTAACTCTAATGTTTAATTTTTCAAGAAGCGTATTATTCAATCCAGCACCATGTACATCAACTCTTGCAGCAATAGCAGCTTTTGCAGCTATGGCTCTAGCAATTTTACCTCTTTGCCATCTTGGTGCAGCATGTACAACTGCATGTTGAAATAATAATCCATGTTTTGGTGGATTCGATCCAGTTTTTAATGCTCTGAATAGTGCTTTTTCAGCTCCTAACACTTGTATCGTACTAGCAGGCATTGTTGATAATTTTATTAAACTTCCAGCTTTTGCTAAAATTCTAGCACCAACAGTAGTTCCCAATACAGCAGTTATGTTAGGTGCTATTTCTTCCATTTGAGAATCTATCTGTGCTTCCAAGTTTTTTCTCATATCAAATAATTCTAAAATATTTTTAGCTAATGCTTGAACCATTAGAAGATTTTCTTCTGTGATATCTCCTCCACGACTTTTTTCTTTTACAACTGAGAGCATTTGGATTTTAGAATCAGGAAATCCTGCATTTACAAATACATCGTCAGACATATTTTCTCTTTTTCCTGCTAAAACAATTTGTGCATAACCATTAACGCTATCTATTATATTATCTAGCTCAGGAAAATGTAGACCATACCATTCTCTTAATCTTGAACTAATACCATTGATAATTTTATCTGTGTCATCAAGTGTATTGATTGATTGTATGACATGAAGATCAGGACTACCTGAAACCTCAGTGATCTTACTAGATGATAATTGAATTGCAAAGTCTCTTAATTTCTGCATTGCATCATTTTCATCAGTAGCAAGATTTGCATTGATTAAGATTCTCGGTTTTGTTAATTGTATATCTTCAATATCATGCTCTGACATCATCTGTGATTCAATATCTTTTTTCTTTAGCAAGTCATGTAGCGCTAAATCATTCACAATGACATCATTTTGTTCATTTAACAGAAATTTTGATAGTTCACTAATTCTTGATTTACCTTTTTTTATGAAAATGTAATCATCAGCTGGCTGAGAAAATGTAATGGTTTTCATGCATGTATCACCATCAAAAACTCCGATACCCAGTTCTGTCAAAATAACTTTTAACATATCAAAGATCCAATCTAAGCCTCATTAAAAAAGTTAGCAACGTAGTTGAATCAACTGTTATAAGACAATTCTATTATTAATAATCAAATTGAAACCCAGTCTTTCAACTTCAATTGGCAGCCTGACTTTAGAGAGACCAACAATTCTTGCGTCTGGAATACTGGGAATTTCTTTGGATGTCTTCAAAAGATTACATTCTGCAGGCGCAGGTGCTGTAGTTACCAAATCCCTGAGTAAAGAGCCTTGGGAGGGATATCCTAATCCAACAATTTTCAGTGTAAAAGGAGGAGGCTGGATAAACGCTGTAGGACTTTCCAATCCTGGGGCAGAGAATTTTGCTGAAATGATAAGACCAAATGAAAATGTACCAATTATTGTAAGTCTAGTAGGCTCTGTAGAAGAGGACTTTGAATTTATGATTAAAAAATTCCAAGATTGTAAAGTTGC
>CAYVQV010000063.1:0-5159 GCA_964454035.1 uncultured Candidatus Nitrosopelagicus sp.
ACCACTATTAATTCAAAATTCCAATATGGTATATTAATTCTGAAATGAAACGATAGATGGTTGTCCCAAAAAATTAAACAATACTCTGCTGAACAAACAAAACCATATTCAATTTTGGTTACTGGTGCAACTGGCTTTATTGGCAAAAAATTACTAACAAAATTATCAGATTCAGGTTATAAAATTAAGGCTATGTCAAGATCAAAATATCCTGATACTGAAAATGTCCAATATGTAAAAGCAGATGCACTTGATATGGAATCAATATCCAATGCAACTGACGGAATTGAAACCGCATTTTATTTATTACATTCAATGGAGGGCTCAAAAAAAGAATGGGGAAAGTTTGCAAGTAGAGAAAAACAACAAGCAGAAAATTTTTTGAAAGCTGCAACAGATGCAGGAGTAAAAAGAATAATCTATCTTGGAGGACTAGTTGATGAAGATACTGATTTATCAGAACACATGAAAAGCCGACAATCTGTTGGAAAAATTCTAGCATCAGGAAATATCCCTGTAACAGAACTACGTGCATCAGTTATTGTTGGTGCAGAAGGAGGATCATTTGCAATGCTAAGATATCTTGTAGAGCGATTACCATTAATGGTGTGCCCAAAATGGGTCAAGTCACAAACACAGCCAATTGGAGTAGATAATGTTGTAGATTATCTAATTGGAGTAATGAAAAATAATGAAACTGCTGGAAAGATCTTAGAAATAGGTGGTCCAGATATAATGACATATGAACAATTAATGAGATTATATTCATCAATTCTTAATAGAAATCTTAACATAATTCAAATACCATTTTTGACACCAAGATTATCATCATATTGGATAGATTTGGTAACACCTGTCAAGGCATCATTAGCACGACCACTTGTTGACAGTTTAGTACATGATTCAATTGTAAAAGATAAAGCAATTGAGAGGCTAGTTCCAGTGAAACTTGAGCGTATGACTGAGGCCATAAATGGTGCAATAAAAGAGGCCAAAGCATTCAAACCTATCACAAAATCACCTGAAGAAAAAACATCATACAAAGTTAATCAAAAGATATTACTAGTTTCACTTTGTGCAATGGCAGTAATTGGCTCTACATATTATTGGATGGATGATAGAACAGATGTTTGGGAAATTTACTGGGTGTTCGGTTCACTCATTTGGTATGCAGCAATTATTTTTGCAATTTCATTTGTAAGCAAGAAAGCAAGATTGGGTTATCTAATTGGAGGTGTATTGGCGTGGATAACAATGGCATTTTGGTTATTTGATAATTTTTACGTGGTGTTTGATATTTCGTTAGTGGCAGCACAGCCAAATATTGATGTAACATTACGAAATTTCATAGGAGTTGCATTTGCAGGATTAGCTGTATTTTCATCACATAACGTATTTCACAAAGTCAGAGTTTATCAAGCAAGAGGAGAATCCGTGTCAGAATCAGCTGCCGCAGAAGTTCCAAATGGAGCAAGACCTGTATACAATACAGATTTTTCATAATAAAAAATAAATTTCAAAAATTCTTTAATTTTGCTAATACAATCTTAAAAATTTCATTGTTATCAAGTAATATACATGGTAAATTATTTTCCTCACATGCTTGACCAATTTCTGTATCTCGGGTAATAAGGATCATTTCATTTTCTTTTGCAAAATTAATTATTGAATAATCTGTATGTAGTTTTTTCCCATCAATACGTAATTTTTTAACACTTAATGCATCATACCCTAATTGACAAAGTTTTTCATCCATTCCATCATCCATTTCATCAATTAAAATTTTAATTACCATATGTACACTCTAGTATTCTTATTTTGAACCCGAAATAATACTTTTTATTTTAATAATAATTTTAGTTTTTGTAGAAATTGTTATTTCAGGTTCAACAGTAACAAAAAAAGAATATAATTTTGAATAAACCACAAGTTGTGTTATATTTTCACGTTCAACATGCACATAGCTAACCTTTCCTAATTTCTTATCAAATTCATGACGCATTTTACGCCTAATTGCAATATCCCCACAAAATTTTTCCTCATTTGAATTTTTTAAAAGTGACTTTAATTCAGGTCTCATTTCAGATGCCATGATTTTCCCATTTAGATTAATTATAGATACAAAGCGGATTTTACTATTTATTTTAAAAATATCTGATATAATAGATGATAATAATAAGTTCTGTCTCATTTGAATAAAATTAATTTTTATGTCAATATAATCATTTTTTTGCAAAATATAATAATAAATAATCAACCATGAATCAAATAATAAATTGACATGGAAAAAAGTAACTGACAAAGGTACAATACAGATTGGAAAGAGTAAAGAATTTGAGATCGATGGGAAGAAAATTGCTATTTTTAATCAAGATGGTTATCATGCATTAGATTCAGTATGTGTTCATCAAGACGGCTCAATTGCACCAGAAGGAAAAATAGAAGGTGATATTGTTGAGTGCCCACTGCATTTCTGGCATTATAATATCAAAACAGGTGAACTACTGGATTATCTAAAGGGTGTTAAACTCAAAAAATATGAGATTGATGTTAGAGATGATGGAATTTATCTTGATGTTTAGATTGATACAGTTTTATGATTAAAACTACAAACCAAAATTGTGGAACAAAAAATATTAGATGAAATTAAAAATCAAGATTATAGTGTAATTTTAAAAAGAATACAAGATTCAATAAAACATGAAATTTCTACAAATAATACAAATGGTGTAATATTTGGTCTTAGTGGCGGAATAGACTCTGCAGTTATAGCATATCTTTGTGCAGACGTAATAAAAGATAAAACAACGGCAATCATAATGCCTGATTCAAAGATTTCACCTGAATCAGAAACCGAAGATGCATTGAAAATAGTAGATGAATTAAAATTAAATTATAAATTAATTGATATTAATCAAATACACAAAGAATACTACAAAATTCTAGAACCACAAGATCTTGCATTAGGCAATCTTAGAGCACGTATAAGAACAAACATTCTATATTACTATTCTAATTCAAAAAATTTTCTTGTGTTAGGTTCCAGTGATAAAAGTGAATATCTTATTGGATATTTTACAAAATTTGGTGATGGTGCCTCAGATATACTTCCAATTGCAACTCTTTACAAGACACAAGTTAGAGAAATAGCTAAATTACTTGGTATACCAGAAAAAATTATTCAAAAAAAGAGTAGTCCTAACCTATGGTTAAATCATGAAGCCGAATCTGAAATTGGTGCAACCTATGAAGAAATTGATTCGATTTTATACTGCATCATAGAAAAAAAAATCTCAAAGGAAGAAATAATCAATCAAACACATATTGAATCATCTACTGTGGAAAAAATTTATCAACTTTACAAAAATAGTGAACATAAAAGAGTAACAGCTAAAATCCTCTAATTTAAAATTGCATTCATTAATGTTTTTCCAGCAAATAATGCTGCAATTGCAAGTCCTACATTTGTAATAATATTTACAAACATTATACCATATTGATTATTTTCTAATAATGCTGAATTATCTAATGCAAATGCTGAAAATGTTGTTAATTACCCACAAAATCCTACTGCAATAAATAATGCATACTTACCATCAATATTAAAATGAATTGAACTCACAATAAAAATTCCAAGTATGAAAGAACCCAATATGTTTACAATGAGTGTATTGAGAGGAATAAAATTAAACAGTAATTATGATTCTAGTAATTTATATCTCAAAAACGTACCTAAAATACCACCTAAACCAAGAAAAACAAATTCTAATCCTTTCATGCATATCAGATAAATGATACGTAATTATTTGTTAATAATTAGATGAAGATTTTTGATACATTAACCAACACACAAAAAAATCTGGAATTTTCAGACAAAGTTAGAATTTATCTTTGTGGGGTTACAGTGTACGATGATTCACATATAGGCCATGCAAGGACAATAATAGTTTTTGATGTATTAAGGCGATTTCTTGAATCAAAAAATATCCAAGTCAATTTAATTCAAAATTTTACGGATGTTGATGATAAAATAATTAAAAAAGCAAACGACGTTAATGAAACAGCACAAAATATTAGCAATCGATACATTCAATCATACTTTGATGAATTTGACAAACTAAATATTAAAAGAGCAAATGAATACCCAAAGGCAACAGAACACATACAAGATATGCTAGATTTAGTTTCTAATCTGGTCAAAAAGGATATTGCGTATGTTGCAAAAAATGGTGTATATTTTAGAGTTTCAAAATTTAATAATTATGGTAAACTTTCAAAAAAGAAAATTGATGATCTAGAAAGTGGTTCAAGAATAGAAATAGATGAATCTAAAGATAATCCACTTGATTTTGCACTATGGAAATTTTCTGATGATGTACCTGCATGGGATAGTCCATGGGGAAAAGGACGTCCAGGTTGGCATATTGAATGTTCTGCAATGAGTATAAAGTATCTTGGTGAAAATTTTGAAATACATGGTGGTGGACGTGATCTTATTTTCCCTCATCATGAAAATGAAATAGCACAATCAGAATCATATACAGGAAAACAATTTGCAAAAATTTGGATGCATGCAGGAATGATTACAATTGACGGTGAGAAAATGTCAAAATCACTTGGCAATGTAAAAACAATAAAACATGTATTAGATAACTGGGGTGCAAATGTTATTAGATTATTCTGTCTTTCAGGTCATTATTCAAAACCAATTGACTATACCGAAGATTTACTAAAAGAGAATTTGATAAGGTGGAGACAGTTAGAAACCTGTTACTATGAGCTACGGCTAGCAGATGATGATGGGGTTTCCAATAATATTGAAACAATTGTTTCAGAAACAAAACAAAAATTTGATACCGCGTTAGAAAGTGATTTTAACACGTCCTTGGCGTTAACAGAATTTTTCAACATGATTAAAATCATAAATGGTTTAGCCGCAGAAGAAAAAATTACAAAAAATACGGCATCTATTGTAATGCCAATTTTAGAAGAAATGATTGATATTCTGGGTCTAAATCTAGAAAAAACGACAGATGATGAAATAAAATCAATATTTGAATTGCTGGAAAAAAGAGAGAATTGCAGAAAAAATAAGCAATTTGATGAAGCAGATAAAATTAGAGATGAGATTGCAAGTATAGGAATTTCATTAATTGATC
>CAYVQV010000064.1:0-5132 GCA_964454035.1 uncultured Candidatus Nitrosopelagicus sp.
CATTTTCTTAATTGAAATCGCATAACTATCCCTCACCAGTCTTTCTAGATCCTTCTCTAGTAAAATTGAATGTTCCATTCTGTTTTTTAACATCTTTTTCAATTTTTTCAAGAATTGGTTTTATTATTTTTTCAGCAGTCTTAAATTCCTGTGCAATTATACTTACTCTATATTTTGGTGCACCTATATAGGAAATTTCAATTTTCGAGTCAGCATTATCTTTAATTACATCAAGTAAAATTTTCTTTATTATTTCAATGCCATTAGATTTATTATTTGTTAATTCTAAAATTCCACGAATTTCTACACTTGGCAATTTTATTTTTGAACTAATATCTTCTATCACAGTTTGAATTTTTTCTGAAATCTCTAGACTATTTAGAACGTCTTTATTTTTTGTTGCTATATCTATTATTGCATCATAAATGGAATCATATTTTGATAGGAGTTTATCCTCAATATCTTCAATTTGTTTTGTAGTAAGTTCAGCTTTTTCTTGAATGTTTTTTAAAATTCCTTGTTCTTTTTCAAATCTTTTAACATCAAGTAATTTTTTCTTTCTTTGTTCTTTTGAAATTTGTTTTAGTGAGAGATCAATTTCTCCTCTCTGTGCTTGAATTTTCTTTACAAGAAGTACTTTTTTCTCATTTTCTTTTACATATCTTGTAACTTTTCTAACCCATCCTGGTGCAATCTCGGAGATGTGCAAGAATCCCTGAACTCCATCATACTCATCTAATGTAACATATGCTCCATGATCGCTTACTTTTGTTATTGTCGCAATTACTATCTCACCAATTTCAGGTAATTCTTGAGTTTCAGTTGACATTGTTCAATTAATCAATCGAGGTAATTTAATAGTGATGATTAGAAATCGATTCCTTTCTTGGCTTTTATACCAGATTTAAAGGGGTGTTTGATTTCCTTCATTTCTGTAACTAAATCTGCTAAATCTATAATCTCTTGTTTTGCATTATTTCCAGTTAAAACTACATCTAAACTATCAGGTTTTGTTTTTATTAATTCAATTATATCCTCAATATTTATCAAACCTAAGTCAATAGCATAGTTTACTTCATCCAAAATTACTAAATCAAAATTTCTTGAAGAAATTTTTTCCTTACAAATTTTTATTGCTTCTTCTGCAATTTTTTCATGTTCTTCACGTGGACTTTTATCATCCATTATTCCAACAAAACCTTTACCAACTGCAATTAACTCCAATTCAGGTGCAAGTTTTTTTGATGAATCCATTTCTCCGTAATGCCATGAACCTTTGATAAATTGTATCATGCAAACTTTATGATTATATCCAATTGCTCTAAGTGCTAGACCTAGTGCCGCGGTTGTTTTCCCTTTCCCACCACCAGTATAAACAATGACAAGACCCTTTTCAGACATATATTAAATTCAATTTAGTTCACTAAAAACATTGTATTAATGATTAGATCAAATCAATTTAAATAAAAAACCAATAAACTAATTGAATTGACGATTCCAAGATTACTAATTAGTGGATCAACAAGTGGTGTTGGTAAAACATCTATTACAAGTGCAATAATTTATGGTTTAAAAAAGAGAGGATATACAGTGCAGCCATTCAAAGTGGGGCCTGACTACATAGATCCGAGCTATCTCACTTCAATATCACATAATGACGCAAGAAATCTAGATGTTTGGTTAATGGGAAAAAAAGAACTTGTAAAAACTTTTGTCAAGAGTTCTACTTCTGATATTTCAATTATTGAGGGTGTAATGGGATACTATGATGGATTTGGTGGAAAAACAAACTATGCAAGCACACATCATGTAGCTACACTGTTAAAAGTTCCAGTAATTTTGATCCTTGACGCAAGCAAAACATCACGATCAATTGCTGCCACTGCACTTGGGTTTACTAAATTTCATAGAAATTCTAGGATATCAGGTATAATTTTAAATAAAATTGGGAGTAAAAAGCATGAAACATTATGTCGTCACGCACTCGAAAATCTTAACATACCTATAATTGGTTCAATTCCTAAAAATCCTGAAAATACATTAGAATCAAGACATCTTGGATTAGTTCCTGTTAGAGAACAAAAAAAACTAGAACAAAAATTTAAACAGATTTCACAAACAATAGCAGATCACATTGACTTTGAAAAAATTATTGAGATTTGTAAACATGTAGTACCGTTACCAAAAATAAAATCAGAAAAATCAAAAAAACCAGATATTTCTATTGCAGTAGCACTTGATAGTTCTTTTAATTTCTATTATCATGATAATATTCAGGCCTTAAGACGAGAAGGTGCAAAAATTAAATTCTTTAGTCCAATAGTAGATAAAAAAATCCCTAAATGTGACTGTATTTACATTGGTGGTGGTTTTCCAGAGATTCTAGGTAAAAAACTTGCACAAAATATTGCAATGAAGAAAGCTATTAAGCAATCTGCAGAAAGTGGTGTTTCAATTTATGCTGAATGTGGTGGATTGATGTATCTTACAAATTCAATAAGTCATAATAAAGAAAAGTACAAGATGGTTGGATTGTTTGACGCCGATACTGAAATGACTAGAAAGATGATATTGAATTATACCCAAGGAAAAATTAATTCAAACTGCTTAATCTCTACTCCAAGAAATTTTCACGCACATGAATTTCATTATTCAAAAATTACAAACATTCCAAAAGATGCAAAATTTCTATATGATCTTGATATTGGTGAAGGAATTTTTTCAAAAAAAGATGGTTTTTCAGAATATAACGTAGTTGCATCTTATTCTCATCTTTATTTTGATAGTGCAAAATTTGCATCAAATATAATCAAAAATTCTCGATAGTCATAAAATATCAAACTCTTTATTTTGTATTTGTGTAATAATGAAATGAAATTAAATTTTCTTTCTATATTTTTTGCAATATTTTGTATATATTCAATAATTCTAGTTTCAGGTTTTTTGCCTTCAGTAAATGCTCTACATAATGAAAACTTGTATGTGTCAGCAGAAAATGCTGATTTTGAGAATATTTTTGGTGGTGCGCAAGTAGTAGAAGTTATTGTTAATGATTCAGATATATCAAGTACGATAAGCGGGAAAGTTGGAATTCCTAGAGTAGAAGTAGACGGTAATAATCTTGTAATGGCTCAAGCCTCCAATGGTGCATGGTATGGATATTTTTCAAATGATGATGCAGTATCATCAGCTGACGCAATGAATGCTGGTCTTGAATTTGGTATATCGTGTAGCTCTGATGAAGCTATATCTGCAACAAGTATTGATGATGCAACTGCTTTTAACGATACAACTGCTGTCTGGATTTCATCGGCTGATTGTGATCTTACAAATCAAACAGATGATGTGAATACTGTTATACGAAATTCACCATCTCTAAATTATAATAATACAACCAATGCAGGTCAGATAGGAATTATTTCATCTAATGAAATTTCTGATCATGAAGAAGCATGGCCATGGATATCTACCTATAATTTTAGTAGTGGTCCTGTCAAAATCTGTTACTTAACTGATAAATCTCAGTGTACAGTTCTCGAGTATAACAACACATCAGATTTTGTTTCAATGTCAATAGATAGAACATCTTATCCAAAAGGTGCACAAGTTGAAATTGAAATTTATGATGTAATGCTTAACATTGATCCGACATCAAAGGATAACTGGACTTTTGATTTTACATCCAATACAACATCATACAATGAATATCAACAGGATACAGTATTAGAAAATACTGATCTTAGTGCATCTGATCTGAAAACTTTGGGATTTGATGATGGTGGTTTCTTTGATATTATAACAAATTCAGTTTTAATGGTTCAAAGTAACGGAGATGCCAAAAATATAGATGATAACAAGATTGTATTTCATGAGACTAGAAAAAACAGTGGTTTATTTGATAATATGGACAGTACTGGCAAAACAAATTTGAAAGTTCTAACAAATGCAGAAAGAGGCACAACAGGTGTTATTACATATAATGATAAATCACAATCTATTCTTGTACGTACATTCACAGGCTCAGTTATACTTGGTACACCATCAGTATCTGAACAAATAGAATCTCAAATAACTCAAATGCCAGATTGGGTCAAAAATATTTTCATCTGGAACTCTGAAAAAAAAATTTCAGATGAAGAACTTGTGAATGGGATTGAATTTTTGGTTAAGTTAAAAGTTATTAAAATAATTAGTTAAATCTGTATTATCCTTGTCTTAGTAATTTGTATAATGCATTTACAATTGCTGATGCACATGGACTTCCACCTTTACGTCCTTGATTTGTAATAAATGGTATATCCATTTTGGCTAATTCTTCTTTGGATTCAACAGCAGAAACAAAGCCCACAGGAATTCCAATTACTAGAGCTGGTTTTGTTATTCCTTCTCCTACCATTTCCATAACCTCTAATAATGCAGTAGGTGCGTTTCCTATGACAACAATTCCACCATTCATGTCTTCTTTTGCTATACGCATTGACATCTGTGCTCTTGTTTTATTCTCTTTTTTAGCTGATTCAATAAGAGATGGTTCTGAGATATTACAAATTACATTATTACCAAAATCTTTAGGGTTTTGTTTGTTCATTAATCCAACTATTCCATTGACATCAACAATGACACTACATCCATTTTTTAGTGCATCTAAACCACTTTGTATGGCATTTTTATGAAAAATTATTTTGTTGTCACGTGCAAAATCAAAATCAGCTGTAGAATGTATTATTCGTCTAACTATTGGCCATTCTTGCTCATTGTATGGATGAGAACCAATCTCATTTTCAATAATCTGCATACTTTCATCCTCAATAGACTGTCCCTTCCTAGTTTGCATCTTCTACTTCCTTTGCTCTTTCTATAATAAGATCAATCATTTTTTCATCAGTTCCAAGATGTTTGGTAATACAAGTTTTTTTCAAACTGGAATTTTCTAGTGCCGGTTTTAAATCATTATTTACATCAATTTTTACATGTGCACCTTCATGTAGGAAATAAAATACTATTACTAGCACTTCAGGATTATTCTTTTGACAACTTTCTATACCTTGCTCAATATTTGGTTCTTCAATCTCAAGGTAGCACCTGTCAACATTCTTGTAGGTTTGTCTTAACTCGTCGACAATATAATTAAT
>CAYVQV010000065.1:0-5064 GCA_964454035.1 uncultured Candidatus Nitrosopelagicus sp.
AATAATGACCATAAACAATGCGCCTAAGAGTATTACTTTGTACATTTGTATCTGAAAAACTGTGGCTAGTGTTATTATTTAACTTTTATCTAATTCTAGTCAAGATACATTTAATTTTGAACCTTTTCAAGCGTGAATATGGGAAGACTTCACACTCACAATCATGGAAAATCACATTCTATTAGACCAATCGATCCAAAAAAACCAGACTGGATCACACAAAGTACAACTGAGATCGAAGAAATGATTGTAAAATATTCAAAAGATGGAATGACCACTAGCCAAATTGGAATCAAATTACGAGATCAACATGCAATTCCACTTGTAAAGCCAATTATCAAAAAAACAATTTCTCAAGTTCTAAAAGATAACAAGTTAACGCCTGAAATTCCTGAAGATCTTAATAATATTGTATTAAAAGCTGTTAATTTACAAAAGCATCTAAAAGAAAACAAAAGTGATGCTAGAAATGTTAGATCTCTAGAATTAATTGAGGCCAAAGTTCACAGACTTTCAACTCATTATAAGAAAATAGGGATTCTTCCAAAAAAATGGAAGTATAAATCTGTGGTTGCCCAACTAGAGTAATGAGTAAAATCCTAAAAGAAGCACTCTCAAATTTTAGTGATAGGATAGAAGATTCAATAAAAACAAAAAAGAATATTTTAGTTACAACACATATTGATTGTGACGGTTTAACTTCAGGTTCAATTATTACTAAGGCTCTAATCAGAGCAGGCGCAAAATGTACTGTTAGAACAACAAACGAATTTAATCATAGTTTAATTGAAAAAATGCAAAAAGAAACAAGAGATTTGCATATTATAACAGATCTTGGTGGTGGATTTGGAAAAGAATTAAATGAAAAACTTGGAGATAATTGGCTGATATTAGATCATCATGAAATTCCTGATGATGAAATAGATAACAACAAAGTAATCAATGCATGGAAATTTGGTTTTGATGGAGGAAGTGAAATATGTGCTGGAGGAATGACGTATCTTGCTGCAGTAGAATTACAAAAAGAAAACAAAGATCTTTCAAATATAGCTGTAATTTCAGCTCTTGGAGATAGGCAAGATCAAGGTGAAAAAAAATCATTTACAGGAAAAATGCTGGAAATTGCAAAAACAGCTCAAAGTTTAGGATTAGTAGAAATTGATCTAGATCTACTTTTGGTTGGTCGAGAAACTAGACCACTTCCAGATGCACTTGCTTTTACATCACAGCCATTCATTGAAGGATTAACATGGAATAGAAGTGCATGCCTTTCAATTTTAAATTCAGCGGGAATTAAGCTTAAAGATGGTGCTAGATGGCGTGTTACTGCAGATTTAGATCAAGATGAAAAACGAAGTATAATTGAGAATATTACAAAATTTGCTCAAGGCAAAAATGCAACCCAAATTATGAACGATATGATTGGATATACCTACACATTTCCAAGAGAAGATAAACGAAGTTTTCTAAGAGATGGTAGAGAATTTTCTACAATGTTAAACTCTTGTGGAAGAATTGGCAGATCAGGTGTTGGAATTGCAATTTGTATGGGAGATCGGAATAAAATGCTTCAAGAGGGTGAAAATATACTTGCTGAATATCGTGGTATGATTCGAAATTATATGAATGCAATATCAAATGAACGTTGGCGAATAAATAATTCTGAAAACTATGTTATGGTTAATGGGGAAGGACTGGTGCCAGAAACAATGACAGGAACTGTCACTTCATTAATTGCAGGTTCTCCAAAAAATTCTGGAAAAATAGTTATTTTAAGAACAGATGGAGAAGAAGGGACAATCAAATTCTCATCACGAAAATCATCTGATTGTAAATCTAGTGTAAATCTGAGTCAATTAATGAGAGTTGGTGCAGAAAGATTTGATGGTATTGGTGGGGGTCATAATGCGGCTGCAGGAGCTAAAATAACTAAAGACAAATTAGATGAATTTCTAGACTATATTGAAGAAAATGTCAGTAAATTGCAAAATAGAGATATCAATTAATAATATTTCAGAGGAAAAGGCACAGGCTGTGCAAAAAGCTTTGGAACCAGATAATATCAATTTTCCAAATGATCTTTCATTAAAAGTAGAAAAAATTGATAACAAACTTGTTTTTAATTTTCAGAATAACGGTAATATGAAGAAATTAATATCTACAGTAGATGAAGTACTTGAACACGTACATGTTTCACTGGGGGTTATGGAATAATGCTTGAGCCAAAAATAATTAAAGATGAGCCGGAAAAAATCAGAAAAATGCTAAAAGATAGAGCAGTTGATTTTGACTTTGACAAAATGTTAGAACTTGGCAAAAAAAGAAGAAGTTTGATGCAAGAAACTGATGAGCTGAGGAAAAAAAGAAATCAAATGTCAATTGCAATTGGTAAGGCAAAAAAATCAAACGAAGATGCATCAAAACTCCTTAGTGAGATGGGAGAAATCTCAAAGGAACTAGATGATCTTGAACAATCACAAAAATCTATCGAATCAAGTTACACAAATCTTGCATTTTCAATACCAAATATGATTCATAAATCAGTTCCAATTGGACCTGACGAATCTGCTAATGTAGAAGTTAGGAAATGGGGAGAGACACCAAAATTTGATTTTGATATAAAGGGTCATGAAGAAATAGCTGAAAAACTAGATATTCTCGATATTCAAAGAGCATCTAAAATTGCAGGTGCTAGATTTTATTATTTGAAAGGTGATTTAGTTAAACTGGCTAACGCAATTACTTCATTTGCATTTGAATTTTTATCTGAAAAAGGATACAAGTTGATACAGCCTCCATACATGATTAATAGAAAATCTATGGAAGGAGCTGTTATAGCAGAAGACTTTGAAGATGTAATTTACAAAATACATGATGATGACCTTTATCTAATTGGAACCTCTGAGCATGCAATTGTGTCTATGTATTCAGATGAGATCTTAGAGGGAAAATCACTTCCAGACAGATTTGGTTCAATCAGTCCCTGTTTTAGAAAGGAAGCTGGTGCACATGGAAAAGATCAAAAAGGAATTTTTAGAGTTCACCAGTTTGAAAAATTTGAACAGTTTGTTTTTTCAAAACCTGAAGATTCTGATATGGAGCAAGACAAAATGATTGGAAATGCTGAAGAGTTTTATCAGAAATTAGAGATACCACACAGAGTTGTTTTACTTTCAAGTGGAGATATGGGAAAAGTTGCTGCAAAAACATTTGACATTGAGGCCTGGATGCCTGGTCAGAATGCATATAGAGAAATTTGTTCTGTCTCAAATTGCAATGATTTCCAAGCAAGAAGATTAAAGATAAGATTCCGTGATAAAACAAATGAAGAAACACAATATGTTCACACACTCAATGGAACATTAGTAGCAATAGAAAGAACTATGGTTGCCATAATAGAAAATTTCCAGACAAATGATGGTCATATCAAAATACCAAAAGTTCTGCAAAAATATTTTGGGAAAGACAAAATTTAGCCAGAACAGTTTATATTCAGAAAATTGAATTGAAAATAATTGGCACGAAAAGCTCGTAAAATCAAAGATAAGTGGAAAGAAAAAAAATGGGTAACTGTAATTGCACCTGATTCATTTAATGATATTGCATTAGCATATATCCCAATTACAGATGATGAAAAAGCAAAAGGACGAGTATTGGAAGTTACACTACATGATATTCTAAAAGGTGATCCATCACAACATCAATATAAAATATTTTTTCAGATAGAACAAGTAGTTGACGAAAAAGCAAAAACAATTTTTAAGAAATTTGAATATTCAAAAGAATTTTTACGTAGTCTAATTAGAAGGGGTTCATCAAAAATCAATTTTGTCATTAATGCACAAACGAAAGATGGAAATGAATTTAGAATTAAAATTATTGCCTTAACTTATAGACAATTAAATACATCAAGACAACGCCAATTACGTTTAATTGCAAAAGATATAATTGAAAAAAGTGTGCCACAAATGGTACTAGATGAATTTGTACAAGCAACTTGTTATGGAAAAATTAATGCCGAAATAATGGCATCTGCAAAGAAAATTATCAAACTAAGACATGTGGGTTTGGAAAGAGTCAAATTAATCAAGACTGCATCTGCACAAACTATCTTATTGAAAGCAAAAACACCTCAGACTAAAAGTAATTAGTCCTTGTTTGTATGTCAAACCAGATTGAAGTTAAGATACAAGTCATTATACATGCTACAGAGGATTCTGAAAAAATATTAAAATCATTTTCTGATATATTCAATATTGAACAAGATAAATTTAAAATTCAAAGCCTAACAGGACATTTTGAAAATCCAATTTTAGTCATATCACTAACAATCAAAAAAATTCTTGCTGAAAAATTTATGGCAAAGTTGTTTTCAAAAATGAATAAAAATGACAAAGATTCAATTTCTGCAAATTTAGAAGAAGACATTACTAACAGTGGCTTAAAAATTAGAATTAGCAAGCAAAAATTGATCAGAGGTAAAATAGTTCTAGAGCATGAAGATGCAATTAAAATTACAATCATAATACCTGTATATATTAAAAAAAATTCTGTGAAGATTTATCGTCAAATACTCAAAATCTAAGAATAAACTAGAAATTACTTAAAAATATTCTAGAGATAATACAAAAGGGAATGAGGAAATAGAAGCCGCTCCAGTCTGAGCGCCAAGCTCTGATGACGCCGCGACGAACCGACCCAAATTTATTAATAATTTTTTTCTGATTGTTTTAAATACGGAATAGACGCAGCGTTTTTTATTGGAAACAGATTATGATGTAATTGTCGCAGGTGGAGGATTAACAGGAACTATAGCTGCACAAGCAATTTCTTATTATTCAAAACAAAATTTGAAAATTCTTGTAGTAGATAGAAATCCAGAACATTTACCTGGAAGAAAATCAGCACCGGGATGGACATGTGGAGATGCATGTTCAAAAGAAGCTGTTGATTATATGACTGAAAGAATTAAGGTGCCATGGACTAGACCAGAAATTGAACATGATGTAAAAGGAGTTATGGCATTTTCCCCTGACTATGAAACTGCAATTCCATTTGATGGTG
>CAYVQV010000066.1:0-5035 GCA_964454035.1 uncultured Candidatus Nitrosopelagicus sp.
CGTCGTCCAATGGTTAGGATAGGGGATTGTGGATCCCCGGATGGGTGTTCGATTCTCCCCGGAGGCCTCTTACTAATTAAAATATTCCAAATTTGCTTGATTCCATTTCTTCTTTTATAGCAAATTTTACTTTAATTCCCTTTTGACTAAGTTGGTCTGTTAACCACGTTAGAAATTTTTTATCCAGACCTTTTCCTTTTAATTTTTCAAATTCAGAACCCATTTGGTCTGAAAGTTTGTAAACTAATTCTCTATTTACTGACAATACATAAAAATGCCAACCAAATGCAAATTCAGAGTCTGTAATTACAAAATCATCCTGGCCATGAACCATTTCTTCAATTAGATTTAATGTATTCTTAATAGCCTTACTAGTATTATCATATTCCGTTGATGATACGTTGATATTGATTCTTTCTTCCATGTTTTAATTCATATTTGGAAAATAAAAGGTTGACTAGATTATTTCAACAAATGTTCAATCTCTATATTAAAAAAATTCTTTAAAATTGAAATATAATTTTTTATTGGTTGCGGCATATCATCTCCACAAGCAACACCTAGATTTTTCGCATTAATCCAAATTATTAGTGATTGTATAATAGTTAGAAATCTATCATTTTCAGGATTTTCTCTTCCTATAGATTTTGTATATCTTTCAGCAAATTCCCATGCTGTAACAAAATCAATACATTCTACATCAAAAATTGCTAACAGTTGTTCCTTTAGGTTTTTTGCTTTTTTAAATGGAATTTGATTCATAATGTAAGGAAATTTTGTCTTGTAAGGAAGACAATCTGGGAGAGGTCCCCAAATTGTAATTATTCTGGTTCCTTGTTTTAGTTTAGAAAACTTTGGCATAATTTTCTCTAAAACATTCTCATCAAAAAACCAAAAAAGAATTACATCAGCATCTTCAAAATTTGCATTACATACATCCTCACAAATTATTTCTATATTGGAATAATTATTTTTCTTAATTTTTTTTGTTGCAGTATCAATTTTCTCTTTTGAATCATCAATACCTATAATTTTTCTTGGACTGAATTCTTCTTTTGCAACTACAAGACCAGCCCCATCTCCACAACCCAGATGATAAAAAATATCATTTTTAGTTAAATTTGCAAAATTGAATATTTCTCTAAATGTTTCATTTGATAATTGGACATCCTGACCTGACAATATTGATTCTGGTAAACTAGCCAGATATTCCTCGATTTTCAATAATATTAAAACAACTAATGAGAATTTATTCTCTTATGCTCTCAAGCACTGATACTGCTTGCCATAATGATGTACGAACAAAAGATGGCACGTTTGGATCCTGTGTAATATCATCTAGTGAACTTATGGCATTTGCTGCTCTGACAGAAATAGAATATTCAGTTGAATTCAATCCGGTAATAAGATCTGATATTGTTTTTTTGAAATTTTTAGGTGTTGAATGGCTTGTAGCAAGTTGGTTTAATGTTTGTATTGCACTTTCCATTGATTGTTCATTATTATCACTCATTATTTTTTCTCCAATGTCTATATCTCAATAAAGACATCTTCTAATTCTATGCTTACATTGTATGATTTTAACCCATTGATTTTTGCTGGAAATTTTGCAAGATTTCCAGTTGTACAGTCAAATTGAGCACCATGCCAACCACATGTTATAGTAGAATTTTCAATTGTTCCCTCTGATAAACTTGCACCAGCATGTGTACAAGTATCATCACAAGCAAAATATTTACCACCCACGTTTGCAACTACAATCTCTCTTCCGTCAATTACGACTTTTTTCATATTTCCATCTTGAAGCTCGCTGATCTTACATGCAATGATTTTACCCATATATTGATCTCCTTTAATTATTCTTAATAATTTTTCTTATTAGTTATGATACATATTCGTAAAGCAGTCACGTCTGACAAGCAACAGATATTGGCTTTTTGTCAGAATACATTCTCTTGGGGTGATTACATACATGAGGTATATGATTCATGGATTGATGAAGGTGATCTTGTTGTATTTGAAGAAGATGGAATTCCAATTGCAATATGTCATGGTGTAACATATCCAGAAGAAGAAATGCTTTGGATAGAAGGTATTAGAGTTAGATCAGATTACAGGAGAAGTGGACTAGCTGAAAAACTTGTATCACACATTGAGAATAATGCAAAGAATTCTGGCATTAAGCACTCATCTATGCTTATTGAATCACAGAATAAACCATCACTTAATCTTGCAAAAAAGATTGGCTACAATAAACAAGCAAAATGGAATTACATTCCAGTTGAATCAAAGAAAATTTCTCTTTTTACAAACTTTGATTCGATAAGTTTTGATGAATTAGCACAATTAGATATACGATATGTAGAATCGTGGAGATGGATTCCACTAATTCACTCTAATTTTAAAAAATTAAATTCTAATGGTAATATCTTATGTATCAAAAATACAAATCGTGTGCAAAGCTTAGGTATAATATCAGAATCTAATTCTTTTGAAAATACTATAATATTGACTATAATATTTGGAACAGTGACTGATATAGAAAAAATGATTTCATATACTCAAAATTTATCAGTAGAAAAAAAATACTCAAAAATTAGAGTTCTTACAAAATATAATGATATTTCATCAGTTGATAAACTTGAAAAAAAATTTCCATTTTATTTATTAGTAAAACAGCTTTAATCTACAAATCTTACAGTATTTTGTATTGCACCAAGTTTTTCTATTTCCATATCTATGATGTCTCCATCTTTTAGATATGGTATGTGTGGATTATTCAATGCAACTCCTGCGGCAGTTCCTGTTGAGATTATATCACCAGGTTCTAGAGTCATTGATCTACTGAGTATAGAAATTATTGATGGAATTTTTATGAACATATTTGCTGTTGTAGAATCTTGTCTTGTAATTCCATTAACCTTTGTTAGAAGTTTTAGATTTTGTGGATCATTAATTTCATCTTTTGTTGTAATCCAAGGACCACATGGAGCAAATGTGTCAAATGATTTAGCACGAGTAAATTGTTTGTCCATTTCTTGAATATCTCTTGCAGACACATCATTTAGAATCATATATCCAAACACGTAATTCATTGCATCTTGTTCTGTAATGTTTTTACACTTTTTACCAATAATTAGAGCAAGTTCAATTTCATAATCTAATTCCTTGACAAAATTTGGACAAATAATTTCAGAATTTGTTCCATTAAGTGCTGTTCTTGGTTTGTTGACTATAGCTGGTTCTTCAGGAGGTTCTAATTTTTGTTCTTCTGCATGATCTTTATAATTAAATGCCAAACAAATTATCTTATTTGGGTTTGGTATTGGTGTTAAAATCTCAAATTCTGATAAATCGTGCTTGAATTCTATATTTGAAATCTTTGATTTTAATTCATCATACCATCCATCAAACATAAAGTCCTTTACGTTGATTGGAATTGGTATTCCAGTAGAATATGTAATGTCATCTTTTGTAGATATTTTATTATCTTGAACAAGACCATACGTAGTTCGTTCTCCTTTTCGTATACTTACTATCTTCATAATTCATCACTTATGTGTAAATATTGCCTGATGTGAAGATTCTTTCCTGTAATATCCATGTCTAACAAATTGGATTTCTGAGTCGTCTTTTAAACCCAAGTATGCAGATTCTACTATTACCTCTTGTTTAATCAAACTCTCCTCATTGAATTGTTCTCCAATGAATAGTTGACTAGGTATTATGATTTTAATTTGTATTGCATCACTCTCACCCACCCATTGTATACTTTTTTCTGTTTTTGTAGAGTTATCTACTAGCTCTCCCTTAATGCCATTTGCCAAATTTGTAATCTTAACAACACCAAGTCCAAGTAATCGTATAAACTCACCATCTTTCATTTCTTCTGTATCAGATTCATTTACTAGTATATTTCCATCAACTTTAACAGTTCTTTTTCCCAAATCTTTGGATGGATGATTTTGAATATCTACTTTTTCTAGATTAAAATTATCTATTGTAAATTTTCTTGGGTTCTTTATCATATGTAGTCTAACACTTTCTGCATCAATAATTTTTTTGTTAAATGCTTCAAGTGTAGCAAAAGGTGAGTTTGTATCATTTTTTGTCAAACCAAGTGACAGAATAAATTTTCTTACTGCTTCTGGTCTTATTCCTCTTCGTCTTAATCCCTCCAATGTTGGAAGTCTTGGATCATCATACCATGGAATCTTTCCAGTTTCTATGAGAGGTTTTAATGCACTTTTTGCAACAGGCATTCCCTCCAAATCCAGTCGACCAAAAAATATGAATTCAGATTTTTCCAATTCAAGTTTATCTAGTATAGCATAATGCAGTTCTTTTCGTAGTTCAAACTCCTTTGATCTCATAGCGTGTGTTACACCACTAATACTGTCAAAAATTATACCTGCAAAATCATATGTTGGCCATACACGATATTTGACCTCCATTCGTGCGTGTCTTTTGGTGTTTATTCTAAACAAAGTAGGATCCCTCATTGTTGTATTTCCTGATTTCATATTACCACGAAATCGTAATAATGCATCACCCTCTTTGTATTTTTTCTCTCCAAACATTTCATGCCACATTTGTTCATTTTCTGCTATACTTCTAGATGTACAGTTACATTTTTCCATCTCTCTGCGATTTTTGCTAATGTCATCTTGCTTACAAGTACAAACATATGCATCGTTTGATTTTATTATTTTTTCAGCATTATCATAAAGAATTTCTAAATTATCAGACACATATTCTACACTGTCAAATTTTATTCCAAGCCAATCCATTCCAACTTTAATTGAAGCATAATATTCTAATCTCTCTGTTCCAGGATTTGTATCTTCATATCTTAGAATCATCTTTCCTTTGTACATCTTTGCATATTCTTCGCTGATAATTGCAGCCTTTGCATGTCCAATATGTGGATATCCATTTGGTGCCGGAGGGAATCTGGTAATAATATTTTTTCCTTCGGTATTTTTCAGTGGAGGTAAGACATTTTGCTCAGGCTTTTTTTCTTCAACTTGTAATA
>CAYVQV010000067.1:0-5029 GCA_964454035.1 uncultured Candidatus Nitrosopelagicus sp.
GTTTGAGTATTTTACCAAATGACTCTGGACTAGGAATTAGAATTCTAGGAAACTCATCAGAAGAGATTCGTACTACTATCTATAACATTGCAAAAATTGTAAGAAAACATGTTTTATTGAAGGCATAACATATCACTGCATAATTTTAAATGTGTCAGATGCTGTTATAATTCCAAAAATTTTTGAATTCCTTGCAACAAGAATACATTTTGAATATTTTATAATTGGCACCAGCGTATTTGCAGGAGTCATGTGATCAATTATTGGTGGGGATGGCTCCATAATATCCACCAGTTTCTTTTTTTTGGCAATTTCAATATTTCCAATTGCATATTGTTCTGCAAGCCCAGAATCTGAAATTACTCCTATTAGTTTTTTACCATCAAAAATTGGAATCTGACTAATTGATGATTGATTCATTTTTTTAATTGCATCATCTAATGTATTATTTGGCTTCATAGTTACAATATCCTTACTACATAATTCTCCTGCAGTATGTGATGACATTTCACCTTCTCTGCTTGCAAGAATCTGAAAAATTTTTCTTGCAGTTTCATAACTAGGTTGACTTCTACCTGATTCAATTTGATTAATCATAGATGTACTAATCTGGACTAACTTAGCAAGCTCCTTTTGTGTCATCTTAAGTTTAAGACGTTGTTGTTTGATACTTTGAATAGAAGGTAGCATAAAGTAACTAAATCGGTGTTCTTTTTCTAGTTTTTCTATTGAATTGGCATATGAAGATATTATTACAAACTATTTATCAACTAGAAATTAAAATTCTGTATATTGGTTGAAAAATCGATCAAAATTAATGATAATAAAATCCGATATATCATAGAAGGTGAATCTAAGCAGAATCTTCTATTAATCCATGGCTTGGGTGCATCATCTGAGAGATGGGAGAATGTAATTCCATATTTTTCAAAGAATTATCGTGTAATCGTTCCTGATCTTATCGGTTTTGGTCTTAGTGACAAACCAATGGTTGATTATACAACAGATTATTTGGCAGATTTTGTATCAGAATTTCTAAATGAAATTGGTATTGATTCACTCAGCATTATTGGTTCTTCACTTGGTGGACAAATTGCAGCTGAATTTGCACACAACAATAGTGAGAAATTAAAAAAATTGGTCCTTGTTTCACCATCTGGAATAATGAAGCATACAACCCCTGCATTGGATGCATATATCATGGCAGCATTGTACCCAAGCGTTGATAGTGCATCACATGCATTTCAATTAATGTCTGGAAGGAGGAATATTGATGAGAAAACCATAAATGGATTTGTAAAACGTATGAAATTGCCAAATGCAAAGATGGCATTTATGTCTACATTACTTGGTCTAAAAGACGCTGAGATAATTTCGAACAAATTAGTATCAATCAAATCTCCAACTATGATAGTCTGGGGAGAAAATGATCCTGTAATTCCAGTCAAATATGCCGAATCATTTGTATCTGCAATTAATGATTGTAGATTTGTTAAAATGTTAGATTGTGGGCATACACCATATGTAGATAATCCTGACACATTTTCTAATATCGTGTTAGAATTTCTAAAATAAAGCGATCATTTATTTATCGTTAATTCCACTAACCACCAATGAAAGACAAAAAAAACCAATTTGATCCAACCGAGCTATACAAACAATGGCTTGAAAATGCATCTAGCGCACAGGCAAATTTCATGAATTCAATGAATCAATCTCAACCTAGTATGCAGAATCCGTTCAGTAATATGCAAAACATGATGCCAAATTTCCTGTTATGGGGAGCATTCAAAACTAATGTTGGCAGTAGTGGAAGGATCTCGATTCCAGAGGCAGAAAGAGATGCATTAGGAATTGAGGAAGGTGACCTTGTTCAAATAGTAATCACACCACTAAAAGTTGGTACGAACAAGTAATTCCATGTATTACCATTTATTGGTAACCATTACCAATAGGTATATATATGAACGGTAATCATGAGTATTCATGAGTAATTCAAACAATGTAAACTCTGGTAACAACGAAAGCGCCAGCACAAAAGACGTTTTTTCAACATGGAAACAAACAAGCGACAAATATTTTGACGCAATTGAGAAATCAATTCCAAGTTATCATCAATCTGTAACCAGTTTACAACAAGAATACATTCAAGCATGCGATAATGCTATTGAATCCACAATCGAGTTTCAAAGAAAATTTGCAAACAAGACAGGAGTCAATACTAACGTCCCAGAGGCCACTTTGAAAGCAGTTCGTGATACAAACGAACAAGTAGTCAAATCCTTTGATGTACAAAACAAGATGGCAATTGCAGCAGTAGATGCAGCACGCCAAAACGTAAAAACATTCACTAACAATGCAAAAGCATTTGGTGACCTAAACAACAACGTAATGCAATCTTGGATTTCAACATTCACACCAACAAGAAACTGAGTGTGAATTAACTTCTTTTTTCTTATGATCTTTTTTTAAGCCATTCTGTAAGCTGAGGCAGAACATTTTTTTGACTGAATGAACTTGCAATCATACCTACGTGGCCAGTAGGATAAATTTCCAGATTTTTATCTTCAGAACCTACTGCATAATGTAATGGCATGCTACATTCAGGTGATACCAAATGATCACCTACTGCTATTTGTGTGAATATTGGCATTTTAATATTTTTTAGTGATACATGTTTATTTCCAACAAACATTTTATTTTGTACAAGTAGATTCTCTTGATAAATTCCTTTTATCCATTGTTTGAATAGTTCACCTGGTATTGGTGGTGTCTCTGCAAGCCATTTTTCAATTTTGAGGAAACTATCAACATATTTTTTATTATCCATATTCTGGAAAAATTTCAAATATTTTTCAATTCCTTGTTCAAATGGTTTTAGTATAGAAAAGCAATAATACATGAATTCAGGCGGCATATTTCCTATTGCATCTACCATTTTATCAACATCAAAGTTTCTTGCAATATTACTAACTACTGTAGTATCTTTCCAGCCATCAATTACAGGCGCGGTTGCTACCAAATTTTTCACTTTTTCTGGATGTAATGCTGAATATACAGTTGCAAGAGTTCCCCCTGTACAATATCCTTGTAGTGATACTTTATCAACACTTGATTGGTCACATGCATATTCCACACAATTATCAAGATAGTCATTTACATATTCATCAAATCCTAGAAACTTATCCATGCTAATTGGTGAACCCCAATCAATCATGTAGACATCAAAACCACTTTCTAGCATATGTCTGATCCAACTCTTTTTTGGATCAATATCAAATATATGAAATCTATTAACTATTGCATAAGAAATTACTAATGGAGTTTGAATTTGTTTTGAGGTTAATGGCTTATAGTGAAGCATTCTAATTCGATCTTCTTCATAAACAACATCATAAGGACACGAACCAATTTTCACTTCATGTGGAACTGTAATTTTTTTTGGGAGTTCAACTAAATTGCGATTAAAATTTAGAAAATCCCCTATTATAGTTGGGGTAGAATCAAATTCCTGAGTCATTTTTTTCTACACGTGTTCTTTTTTGAGGATTAATTTTTTTGATTTGTTTTTTTAATGTGAATAATTCTTTGTAAATATCGTTAATTTCTTCTTTTGTTGGCATATTTGCGGATTTGAGCATGACGTCCATAATTGTATTCCATCTTTTTAGTAACTGTAGTTCAGTTGAAACTAGTTTATTGTAATTTTCTGAGAAGGATTTGTTATCAAACATTTGCGTAAAATCATTTTCAAAAATATCAATCCATACTCTTTTGTATGCTTCTATTGATTCTGCATCTTGTGGCACTTCAGATATTTTTGCCATTACTTTTTTTTGTGCACCAATCCATGTTTCTCCTAAATGTTGATAGTATTCTACTAATTGTGAATTGAAATCAACAATTTCTTGGTTTGCCTCTATTAATTCTTGAGAAATTTTTTTAACATTTTCTGTAAAATTTCGTAATGGGCCAACTGCCATTAATGATGATGGTTTTGATGACATCATGGCAATCATATCATTCCAGAACATTGAAGTGTGTTTGTAATAATCAAACATATCATCATATTGTGTCGTCATAGGAAATTATTGTGTAATAGTGTGCAATAAATAGATCGATACTATACAAATCTGGTGGACGAAAACGAGCTATGTACAAAAGTATCAAAAATTGACCCAAAAATTAGATTTTCAGGCTTGATTAACAATAAAGGACGCTTAGTAGCAGGTGGAATGGTAGGCTCAGTTAAATCACTTGAAGATGAAAGAGAGGATGAAATGTTATTCATGGAACTTGCTCTTCGTGTAAAAATGAGACAGGAATTTGATAAAGATTTTGGCAAAGTAAATTTCACTTTATCACATAGAGAAAAATTAATTGTGATGAGTTTTCCATTTAACAAAAATGTACTTTTTGTTTCAATGGATAAAAGAAAGGAATTTGATAAAATTCCTTTTAAAATTTTGAAATTAATTGAGAAACTTGACTAGATTTTATAATCTTTAAAGTTCTATTTTTTCTTTTGTTCAATAACTGCTTGTGCAGCAGCAAGTATTGCAGTGGGAATTCTGTATGGTGATGCACTGACATATGAGACATCTGCGGCATGGCAGAATTTGACTGAATTTGGATCCCCTCCATGTTCACCACAGATTCCAATTTCCAGATTTTTTTGTACTGATCTTCCCCGCTTTATTCCAATTTTCATGAGATCTCCAACACCATTTTTATCAATAGATTGGAATGGGCTTATCTCTACCAGACCTTTATCCATGTAATCACCAAGGAATTTTCCTTCTACATCCTCTCTGCTGAAGCTAAACACACCTTGTGTCAAATCATTTGTTCCAAAACTGAAGAATTCTGCGGTGTCAGCTAATTCATCTGATGTCAGACATGCACGAACAACTTCCAACATTGTTCCAAAATTTATTTTGAATTTGATATTGTATTTTTTTTCCATGTCTGATTTTACATTATTATAAATTGACTTGATGTGGTTGAGTTCTGCGATGCTGCTAACTTG
>CAYVQV010000068.1:0-4988 GCA_964454035.1 uncultured Candidatus Nitrosopelagicus sp.
TGCCATTATTTTTCAAGTTACAAGTTGGGATTTAAATTTCACTCTGAATTTTTCTTAAGCCATGATTTCAATGGAATCAAGTAATCCTGTACTTCTAAATCCTCCAAGCCAACTTCAAGTGCCCATTTAATAATTCTAGAATAATCAAATTCTAAAAGATCTTGAGATGCAGACATTTTAAGATCTGGATGTATCTGACAAACGGTAGTAAGAGTCCTATATGCTGCTGAATCATAATCATTTTCAAAGTCAGTATCAAGTTCCTTTTCCGTATATTTTCTGTATAAGCTTAACATTTTTTCAGCAGTCAAAGTCCAAGAGAAGTCCTGTGAACGCTCTAATGCCTTTTGTGACAAATCTTCTTGAAGTTTTTTATTATGTGTAAATGATAAAATTTTTTCACATATATCAGATGTGTTATATGGATCAACTAACAATCCAGCATCTTGGATAATTTCTGGTGGACTAAATACATTTGATGTAATGGCTGGAATTCCACATGCCATTGATTCTACCAATGGAAGCCCAAATCCTTCATGTAGTGATGGTAAAAGTAATGCATCAGCACCTTGTATGATTTTAACCATTAGTTCTTCTGTTACATAACCACACATTACAATACCAGGAATTTTTTTTGCTTCGGTCCAAATAATGCCATCATTTTTTCCCACCACTAGTAGATTATGTGGTAAGCCTGCTGATTTTGCTTTTCTAAATGCCTCAAACAAACCTAAAGTATTCTTTCTAGCCCAATTTCGTTCACTAACGTGAACAAAATATGGTTTCTCTTTTAGGTAATAATGATGACATATTTTGTTTCTTGTTGATTCTTTATTTTCAGATGGTCTAAATTTATCATGATCCACACCATATGGAATTACATCAATATTTTCTTCTGGAATATTAAAATTTTCAATAATTTGTTTTTTATCAGAAATTGTAGATGTATGAATATGTGGAACTAGATGATTCTGGTTTTTCCATTTACTTACTTGTTCTTCAATTAAAGGCTTATTTCGTTTCCATAAAGCATTGCTTCGAAAAACTTTCTTGCCTAATACAACTTCATCAATACCAACAATTCCAATAAAGGGATTTTTACTAGAAAGAACTGTACTGTGTGGGAACTGATAACCACCCATGTTAGGAACACTAACACAATCATAATGTTGGTTTACATCACCTATCCCATTAGAGGCCTGCATTGTTGCTGCAATTGTAAATGTTTTATCATCAGTCATTTTTTTTGCTAGTTCATTAAACAACTTCTGAGTAATCAAAGTCAGACTTGACGCATGTAATCCATAGTCAATACATAAACTAATTTTCATAATTCTTATTCTCGTATCAGTTTACATTTTTTGTTTATATAAAGCAAAGTTTCATTTTTGACTCATATCAATCTCACGTAGACTTTAATTATTCCACAAAAACCTGTAGTTTAACAATGAAAAAAGCTCTGATTACAGGTATTACTGGTCAAGATGGTGCATACTTAGCAAAATTACTGTTAGATAAAGGATACAAAGTTTATGGTGGTCATAGAAGCATTAGTACACCAAACTACTGGCGTCTTCATAATTTAAAAATTCATAATAAAATAAAATTAATTCCTTATGATTTGCTTGACTCTAGTTCAATTTCTGAAATTTTAAAAATGTCAGATCCTGATGAGGTTTATAATACTGCTGCACAAAGTTTTGTCGGTACATCATTTGAACAACCACTATACACATATGATGTAACTGGTTCTGGTGTTGCACGATTGTTAGAAGAAATTAAACGATTTAATAAAAAAATTAAATTCTATCAAGCATCATCCAGTGAAATGTTTGGTAAAGAATCATCCTTAAATAAAAATGAAAATACAGCATTTCATCCAATTAGTCCATATGCTATAGCAAAAGTTCAAGCTTATTGGACAACTAGGTTGTACAGAGAATCATATGGAATGTTTACTGTTAATGGGATTTTATTTAATCATGAATCACCACTTAGGGGCATAGATTATGTAACAAGAAAAATTTCAAATGGTGTTGCAAAAATTTCATTAGATATTGAAAAATCCCTAAAACTTGGAAATTTAGATGCAAAAAGAGATTGGGGATTTGCACCTGAATATATAGAAGGAATACATTCTATGATGAAGCAAAAAAAACCAGATGATTACATTCTTGCAACTGGAGAAACACATTCGATAAAAGAATTTGTCAGAGAAGCATGCAAAGTTGCAAATATTTCGACTGCAAAAATTAAATCAGAGAAATCCAACTTGAGACCAAATGATATTCAGACGATAAAAGGAAACTACAGTAAAGCCAAGAAACTATTAGACTGGAAACCAAAAACAAAATTCAAAGATTTGGTCAGAATTATGGTGGAAGAAGACATAAAACGTTGGAAAAAATTTTTGGACAAAGAACCTCAACCATGGGATCTCATACAATATTGAATTTGATTTAAGCTAAGAATCTGTATCTTTATCTAACGAGTCATCTTTTTTAAGAAAATCAAGCTTTGTAAGAAATTTCCATGATGTACTTTCATGAATTTTCTTAATAATACCACGCAAGTGTTCCAGATCCTCGTCTTTTTTCTTGTTAAGATGGCGTAGTTTAGTTAGATCCTCATCTTTTTTCTTGTTAAGTTGACGTAACTGGTCCATGTGACTTATTGCTTGTATCTCAAAATTCTTGATGTTCTCATCTTTTTTCTTGTTAAGTTTACGTAATTCATCAAGATGATTCAATTCGTGTTCTTCTGGAGAACTTGCTTGATCAATAATATGTCTAAAAAGATACAATTTGTTTTCAATATTTTCTATCTCATTATTAGAACATATTGCTACAAAAAATGTTCCATCAGCATTATCTAAATTAAATTTTTCACTAATGTCATCAAGTTTATTTTCTCTAGTATTAAAAAAATTAATTTTTAGATCACTCATAATATCAACAGGTTTACAGATTCCCATTGATGCAGGATAATATTGATAAAATATCATAATATTTGAAAAATATTTTCCTAAAAACATTTTAAATTCAGATTCGGTGAATTCATTAAAATGAAATGGATTATCAGATGGATAATTCTCTTTATTGGGTGTAGATACAATAAATACACCGTCATCTTTTAAGACACGCTTAATCCCAGAAAGAAAATTATCCTGGTTTTTTAAATGTTCAATAGTTTCAAATGATACTATAATATCAAACATAGTGTCTAAATTAATTTTTTCACAATTCTCGATTTTAAATTCAATATTTTCTTTTTTGTAATTTTTATTACAGTATTCAATTGCCTCAGATGAATTATCTATACCCACTACTTTTTTGGCACCAGCATTCATTAGAATTGATGAACCATAGCCACTTCCACAAGCAGCATCTAATACTGTTTTTGATTTTACAAATTGAGATGCAAATAAGTATCTAATAGCATGTTCTTGAAAAAGAAATTTTGTTCGTTCTTCGTTTGGTACAACACGTTCTAAATTAAATTCATTTCCAGAAATATTCTCTAATTGGGAATCTTCCTCTGATGACATATACTTTTTAAGTAATTTACGTTATAAAGTATATTGTTATTCTTAACTATTGTTGATTGAACTTTTCAAATTAATTTATAATTCAATTTCTGGAATTATTTTAAATTCCATTCCATTTGGACCTGCAAATTTTGAGTTGCCTGAAAAAATATGCTTGTAACCATCAAAATCAATATTATTAGGATCTAATTTAGTTAAAAAATCATATTTTTTTCTTCTGAGTTCTTCATCATAGTAACCATAGTGAAGAACCTTAATTTTGCTTTTTACAGTCTGATTTTTTCCAATTAGATTATTTGGAAATGCGGCACAATGTGCATTTCCAGGAAAATCTGTTCTTCCAAACTGTAAATTTTCTGGTTGATCTTTTAATCTAAATAATTTTTTAGACCAAGTATTATTGAAAACACCATCACACCGATATTGGTTTGGTTTATCCCAAACATAAAGTTCCTTAAATTCAAAAAGATTAACGTTTGGATATAATACATTTAGTTCATAAAACAAATACTGTTTAGAATTAGGCATTATCATTTCATCACCGTCTAAGGTCAATATGAAATCAGGATCTCTTGATAGAGCCATTTTGAGTAGAGTATTTTTATCTCTGGTTTCATCAAATGGTAAATCGTTTTGAGAATGTATATCTACAACTTGAGGGAAATTTTCACAAATTTTGACAGTATCATCAGTTGAACCATCATCTAGGATTACAATCTCTTTACATATTTCTGAAATGGATTCTAATGATTGTTTAATCCATCTTGATTCATTTTTAATTCTGTACATTGCAATCATACGTGAGTTTTTAGAATAGTCTTCTTTTTCTGAAAAAGTGATTTTAGAATCTATTATTGGATTCTTTTCCAAATATTCAGGAGAATTTTTTATGAGTTCTATAAATTTGGATTCATTGATTTTATTTTGTTTAAACAATTTCAAATAATAGGTTAAACCTAGTTCATCTGGTTCTCTTTCAAGTAAATCATGATAATGAAACCTGATTAAACTTTTTAGATTTTCTATATTCATTAGTATTTTAATTAATTTTGTTAATAATTTAAAACTTATAATTTCTGATTTTAAACAAAAATAATGTTAAACTAATAGAGATTCATATACAACATGATAATATTTCCGTTATGGCAAGGGTATTGTTAGTTAATCCGCCTTTTTATAGACTATTAAATTCACATTATAATGCAAATTCTTTGGGAATTGCTTATGTTGCATCATATCTTAATTCACGTGGTCATGATGCATGGTTGTATAATGCTGATTTTTTAAATAGAAATTCATATGTTAAGCAAAAACAGATTTTTGATGGATTTGATGATTATAAAAAATTCTTTGAGAATGAAAATCATCAGTTATGGGAAGAAACTGTTGATAAAATAATAGAGTTTGAGCCAGAATGGATTGGTTTTACCTCTTATACTGC
>CAYVQV010000069.1:0-4742 GCA_964454035.1 uncultured Candidatus Nitrosopelagicus sp.
ATTTTCTCAATCAACTCTTGTCTGTCAATGTGATGTATCTAACAAAGAAGAAGTTGATCTAATGAGCAAAATTGTTCTTGACAAATTTGGAAGAATTGATATTCTTGTTAATAATGCGGGTTTTATTATTTATGGCCAAGTTAATCAACTATTAACTGAAGAAATTATTTCTCAAATGGAGACAAATTATTTCGGAATGATCTATTGTACTAAAGCATTTTTACATAAAATGTTAGAACAACATTCAGGTCATATTGTTAATGTTGCATCAGTCGGTGCAAGTTTCAGCATACCAGGATTCGCATCTTACTGTGCAACTAAGTATGCAATGTTAGGATTTTCAGAAGGTCTGTATCATGAGCTAGTTGGAACTGG
This sequence comes from uncultured Candidatus Nitrosopelagicus sp., assembly GCA_964454035.1. Taxonomy (GTDB): domain Archaea; phylum Thermoproteota; class Nitrososphaeria; order Nitrososphaerales; family Nitrosopumilaceae; genus Nitrosopelagicus. Next base: position 376 of record CAYVQV010000069.1, read on the forward strand.
TGTTGGTTTAACTGTTGTTAGTCCATTTTTTGTTAGAACACCATTACTTGATAATATTTTTCATCCTTCAAAATCTTCAACTAATATGAGTATTAGTTCTGAAACTGTAGCAAAAGCAATTCTCAAGGCTTCAAATTCACCAAGATTAGAAATAGTTGTTCCATCAATAGTAAGAGTAGGAATATGGTTTAAGCAAACATTTCCATTTCTTATCAATCCTATAATAGGTAGTATATTTAGAAAAAAACTAACAAAAAGAGATTAATTCAAACTAGTTATTTTCATCTATTAGTTTGAATTCTTTTAATTCAAACTGAATTATTTCATTCAGTGTTATTCCCTGCTCTTTCAAATATTCGACAGTGTTTTTACTTAGTTTTGCATTTAATTCATCCAATTGAAATTCACACGCAACACCCTTCTCTATCTTATTTATATTCACATTTTTTGAAAGTTCTAATCCCTCAAGAATTGTAGTTCCTGCAATCTGCTCATAAAGTTGAATATCCACTTTCTTATCAGTCTCATTAAACTCCAAAATATACCCTGTCGCTGTATGTGTTTTTGGTTTACCAAATTTTGGTGCCTTTAATTCAGCATCAATTTCTTCTGGAATTTCATCTTTCTTTTTAGCCATTTTTTAATCAGTGATTATAACGCTTCTTTTTCTTTTTTACTTTTTTGCCACCAATCAAGGTAATCATACTGTTTGTCACTGCGTGTAGCTTCCTTACGTGACAGTTTGTATCGGATGTCACTAACTTGCTCTCTTGTTGCATAAAGACCACATCTTTTACAAATAAAGTGTTTAGTTGATGGATCTAGTTTCATAATTAGACCTAGTCCCTCAAAATCAATTTCATCTTCTAATTCCCTATATGGAGGAACTCTAAATTCTCTACCTTCTTCCTCTGCCTCTTTAAAATCTGCCTCTAGTTTTTTCTTATTTTTTTCTATTTCTCTACTTACACATTCAGGGCAGTTTACCAATATTCAATAACCTTTTGTTTTTCCATAAGAGTGTTACCTCATAATTTCATTTATTTACAAAATCAACTGATGCGCGGATTATATCCTCATCCCTTGCGGTCAGTTCGCCCATCGAAATACCACGCATCAGTTAATTTTATCTTCAAATAGAGAAATAATTATTTTTTGTCTTCTAATAGTTCTGATATCATTTTAGCTGTATTTTCAGCTCCATTTCCATTAAAACTCTTTGAAAATTGATTCACTGAATCTTGAAAACTATCATAATCACTTCTCAATTTACTAATTGCATTTACTATTTGCTCTCTATTTTGACCAGCTAATCCCATTTTTTTTTCTTCTATCCATCGAATCTGATTCGTATGTTCATCATAAATTGGAATTCCAATTATAGGCTTTGAATGATTTCCTATAATTTCACCCATAACAGTATGCGAACCATTAATCACAGCATACTTGCATGAATCTATTACGGTATTTTTTTCTTGTTCAGACAAATAGCCTTTATCTATTTGAATCCAATCAATTTTTTTCTCAAGAGCTTCTGAAATTGAATATTTTTTACCATATTTATCCAGAACCATATCTATTTCTGGATTATCTGTTGCATGAGAAACTATTCTCTTCTCATTTTTCATCTGTTCGTGATGAAATACTTCCTCATATCTTTCTCCAGTTCCTTCATTAGTTGATTTGTTACCTGTTCTCATCCAATAACCAAAATCAGAATCTTGAATTAACATTTCTAAATCTGTAGTTTGCTTTCTTTCAATCTTGTTATTATTTAAAAAATGGCCAACATATGTCACTTTATGTTTTACATCTTCTGTAAAATTTAGATTATATTCACACATTGTATGTGGTGGAGGAGAATCTGCAACAATAATCTTAGTTGCCTTTGAAATCTGTTTTGCTATAAATGAAAGTGCTGGTTTAAAGTAGAATCTTGATTTCCACATCTTTGGTTTGAATTGATTTGTAACAAAAATACTTGTTATGTTTCTTCTTTTTGCAAGTACATTTGAACCCATATCGCCATCATTTATGACTAAATCAAATTTTTCTTTATCAAAATATCTTCTTTCTTCTTTTAGATAACTTGAAATCTGAGTTACTAATGGTCGATTATCTAACACAGGTATAAGCAAATTTAACATTGACAAGCTAACACTTGGACCAAATTTACCATCAATTGGTGTTGGCATTAAAATTTCGTGGATATTTTCATTTTGTTCAGGAAATTTTTTTAAGAGTTTTTTAATAATTTCACCTTTACTAAAAAAATGTGTTTCAATATCATCACCAATAATTTTATTCAAATTATCATTTAATCTCATCATTCTAGAATAATGTCCATTTCCCCATGGATAGATGAATTCGCCTATCTTTTTCATACTACTAAACCAAATTTCCTGTTTAAATTTTAATGATTAATTTCCAACGAATCTAAAATGTCATGTAACATATTTGGACCAAGTTTTACAGTCACTATTTTCTTATTTTTATGAATATTATTAGTTATTTTTTTTGGAATTGATTTTGTATACGAGGCTTGATCATTTTTTCTCTTTAATATTTTTTCAATTTTTGGTAAATATTTTTCCAATCCAATTTCCTTTGCATTTTGAAATATTTCCCCATCAATTCCAGAAAGTGGAATAAATGGTATTAATCCTAATTCAAAAATTTTTGTTTGTAATTTTTTAATAATTGATGATGGAAAGTTCAAAGGAGATATAGGTAATGAGATAAATGAAATTTTTTCCTTTATTGCAATTTTTGAAATAATTTCTGTATAAAGAATATTATTTCCAGAAAAAACTATTGGTACTTTATAAAATTCAATTTGTGATTTATTTTGAAGTGTTCTTGGTAGAATTTTACAGAGTATTTTAACTAAATCAACTAATTCAGAATATTTGCTATAAAAAATAATAATTTTTACTTCAAAACCCTGTTTGATTGCCTCTAAACATGTGATTGCTGAAAACTCGTCAGATATACCACAAATGATTTTTTGATTTTGTGAATTATTAACAGTTCCACCCAATCCTTTATCACTGAATAAATTAACATAGGCGTTATTTTTTGTGATGTATGTAAAAAGAAGTTTGTCATGTCTTTCTTCTGTTCCAGGTTTTGAATCAATTTTTTTATTATTTTCAATAATTGATGATGTTGCAGATAATTCAACATCTTTTGTTACATATCCTTTCGGTTTACCATCTACACTGACATAGAATTTTTCTCCTTTCAATAAAAGACTAGAACCAATTTTAGTTATTTCATTAACAATTGTTTTAAAATCATTTTTTATTTGTTTTGCAATTAGAATTTGTTTTATTCCAAAAAGTAAATTAATTGTACTAGATGCAAAAACTGGATCGTTTGCATCTACAAGTATTACATTACCATCTCTTGAAATTTTAGTGTACTTTTGATTTTCTATTTCTAAAATTTTTTTAATATTTGACATTAGTAATTTTATATTATTTTCAGCAAATAATGATGGAAAAATCACGATGTAAGAATTATTGCTCATTTAATTTTTTAGTCGAAAGGTGTTTATATTTTACAATATTTCTTAATGAAAGCTAATTCTAGTATAATTATAATACCTCGTTGTTTCATCTCAATTATGGGAAAATTTACTCAAACTGAATTAGATGATATAAACAAAACAATTTCAACTGCACAAGAATGTCTAACATGGGCATTTGATAATCTTCATCCTAAATTAGCAAAAGCATCAAGCTTTGGTGCAGAAGATGCAGTGATTATTGATATGATGTTTAACATTAATCCTCAATCTAGACTATTTACACTTGATACAGGAAGACTACCGCAAGAAACTTACGATGTGATGGATGAAGTGAGAAAACGTTACAACACAAAAATTGAAGTTTTGTTTCCTGATGCAAAGGAAGTAGAAGAAATGGTTAATGAAAAAGGAATGAATTTATTTTATGATAGTGAAGAAAATAGAAAACTTTGTTGTGCGATTAGAAAAGTTCATCCAATGAATAAAATGTTAAAAACACTTGATGGATGGATTGCAGGATTAAGAAAAGATCAGAATAAAAATAGATCAGATGCTAAAATGCTTGAAATTGATGAAATGCATGATGACATTGTAAAGGTTAATCCAATTATTAATTGGACATATGATCAAACTTGGGATTATATCAAAAAAAATAACTGTCCTTACAATAAACTACTAGATCAAGGATATCCAAGCATTGGATGTGAACCATGTACTAGACCTATTAAGATTGGTGAGGATGTTAGAGCTGGTCGTTGGTGGTGGGAAAATGACACAAACAAAGAATGTGGCCTTCATATGAACCACGACAATTAAATTAATCCTACAAAGAGCA
>CAYVQV010000070.1:0-4727 GCA_964454035.1 uncultured Candidatus Nitrosopelagicus sp.
TCTTCTTTACCAACAACAATTGAATCCAAACCAGTTGCTAATCTAAGAAAGTGTTGGTAAACATCTGTATTAGTATACACCTCAAATGTTTGATCAAAATGTTCTATATCCCATTGTTCTAATTCTGCATTTGCAATCCAAGTTTCTTGAATCTTATTTATTACAAGATTTTTTCCATCAATTCTTCTGCCATCTGGAATATCACCCTTTGGTCTATTCATTACAATATAGGCTTCTACTCTACTTGCAGTTTGAATAATAACACATTCTGAAACATCATTAATTTTCATGAACGATTCACGTGCTACAGTAACATCTTTGAATGCAAAATGAACTAACTTATGCAATGGAACATTTTGAAAAGTGATTCTTGCATTTATGAGAACAAAATTTTCTTCTACCATTTTAACACCAAACTACTCTCTTAGTTTTTCCCTTCCACCTTTTGCAGTTCGAAAAACATTCATTCCAAAATTAAAATTTTCAATTAGATTTTCCATGTATTGTAGATCTTCTTCTGATCTTTTAATATCATCAGGAATTGCATCAGGATCATTTTTTAACCGTTCAAGTTTTTGTTTTGTTTCTTCTGTAAGATCATCTATTCCAGTCTCATAATTTGATGAACCAAGAAACTCTGGACTAAGAATGCGTGTTGGTTCATACTTTGGAGTTTGATCAGTTGGGATTAAGACTTTTCTTGAAATATTATCTTGTTCATCTTGAGTAAGAACCGGTTTTGGCGGTGCCAGTATTTGTTGATTATAGAAGAATTCTGGTTCGCCCATCTCCCGTCTAAATATACGCTCTCTTTTTCGTTTGTCAGTAAAAGACTCACCAACATCAGATTTTACAACTGATGCTTTTGCTTTTTCATATTCTGCAGCCCATGCTGCTTCTGATGCTTCCCTTACCTCTTCTAATTTGGCTTGTGACTGTGTATATGCAGCTTCAGCAATTGCTACTGCCTCTGCTGCTGTAATTGCATGTTCTGATGTTTCAATTGCGTCAGAAATTGATTTTGGTTTATCCTTAGTTTTAGGTTTTGAGGCTTTTTCTTTTGCCTCATCCAATTCTGCTTTTGCTCTTGCAGCCTCAGCCTCAGCTTCGGAAACAGATGTTGGTGCATCAACATTTTTTTCCTTTTCTTCTTTAGGCATTAGATTTACCTAAAATAGGTCAAATTTTAAGATTTAGCAACACTTCCAACTTTGAAAAAATCAATCAAGCATTGAAATACTACAAATAAAATATTCTACCTATGCCTACAGGAATTTATCTAGCACACCTTAATCCAGTAACTAATGCACATGTAGAAATTATTAATGATTTACTAAAGGAAAAAGACCAAATTGTAGTTATGCCTGTTCGTTTTTTGAAACAAGATCAAGAGATCAATAGTAAAAGTTTTCCTTTCAATTATGATATTCGAAAAAAAATGTTAGAGGCAGTTTTTGGTGATAATATTACGATTTCCACAAACTATACATTTTTTGCTCCATTCAAAAAATATTTTCCACCACTAATTGCACCAAAATCATGGGAATTAAGAAAACATATTCTAAATGGAATTGATGATGATTACTATACTTACACTGGTGACAAAGCTGAAGGTGTAATGCTGAAATTGTACAGGCTTAAACCAAAAGTTGGTACAAGAAGAAAAATTTCAGCAACTTCAGTAAAAAATGATATGTATGAATCAGTAATTACAAAAAATTCAAAATGGGAAGAAAACGTACCTGAACAAATAGCAGACATAATTAAAGAAAATTGGGATGTTGTTACAAAATTTGCTTCATCAGAAGATAAAACAATGAGAATTGCTGGAATGAAATTTCCTAAAGAAGGATACAATTCAAAATAGATTAAATTATAGATGCAATTGAAAATTTTATGACATCAATTTCAAAATATATCTGGTTTGATGGAAAATTTCTAACACACGATAAAGCTAAAGTTCCTGTAACAACTCATGCAATTCATTATGGAACATCAATTTTTGAAGGTATTAGAGCATATTGGAATGAAGAAAATTTATTTATTTTTAGATTAGATGATCATGTAAAGCGATTTAGAAATTCTGGAAAATATTATAATATACTACTGAAATTCTCAGATGAACAAATTAAAAAAGCAATAATTAATCTTTGCCGAAAAAATAAGATCAAAAAATCATGTTATGTCAGACCATTCTACTTTGTAGGTCAATATGGAATTAATCTTCATGTAACAAAAAAAGCCCCAACACATGTTGCAGTTTTTTCATTTCCATTTGGAGATTTATTTAATAAAAACGGAATTACTTCATGCATTTCTATATGGAGAAAATTTAGTGATTCCTCAACACCAACACAGGCAAAAATGGGTGGAAATTATCTAAATTCAATTTTGGCAACGCAAGATGCAAAGAAAAGAGGATTTGATGAAGCAATTCTTTTAGATAAGAATGGATTTGTTAGCGAAGCACCTGGAGAAAATATTTTCATTATTAAAAATAATACATTGATTACTCCGCCATTGAGCTCATCAGCACTAGATGGAATTACAAGAAGATCAATCATAACATTCAGCAAAGATTTGAAACTAAAAACAAAGATAAGAAATATTTCAAAAAAAGAATTAAAATCAGCTGATGAGGTTTTTCTTTCAGGTACTGCAGCAGAAATTACTCCTGTAGTAAAAGTCGATAAAAAGAAAATAGGTATAGGAAAAATTGGAGATTTGACAAAAATAATAATGGATGAATATTCTAGAATTGTAATGAATGATAACAAAAAGTATTCAAAGTGGATAACTCCGGTATATTAGAATGGAAACAAACACAGACATAGCACAAATCAAAGAATTTTTGAAATCAAAAAAAAATGGAAATTTTGTTAGTTTGAAATTTTCTAGCGAAGATAAACCAGGAGAAAATGATAATATTTTCAAAAATTTTATAATTAATGATATAAAAACTGCAATCTGGTTACTTGAGGAAACACCACAATTGGTTTTTGCTATATCAGGAAAATTAAACCATGAATTTGATGATTTTGCAACAACTTTGCTTGGGTTTAAAGATAACAAAACAGTGGTTATTTCATCAAACTGGATTAAATCAAAACGTAATAGAAATTTAGAATTAGTATGTACAAATGATAAAGTATCAATAACAAACGATGACTGGAATGTTAGTCTAGATAATTCCACATTTGATGATAATGCTACAAATATTGCAGAAGCAGCTTTTTTATCTAGCCAAAAAGGAATACCAATCTATCTAGATTTAAAATGAATAAAAAAATGCTTGACATTTTAGCCTGTCCTATGTGTAAACATCATCCTTTAGAAAGTATTGAAATTAATTTAAAAGATGAAATTATAATTAATGGCGTTTTATTTTGTACATCATGTTCAAGATTTTATCCAATTATTGAAGAAATACCAATCATGTTGCCTGATGAATTACGTGACAAAAAACAAGATCTTGAATTTCTAAAAATGAACAAAGATTCGCTTCCTGAAAAAATTACTCTGCATGGAATTCCATGGCATATTTAGTCTAACGTCTTCTTGCTATAATTACAATTTGTAATGCCAATATTATTGCAATAGATGCAACTATTGGAAATAGTAATGAGTTTAGTTGTGATGAACCTTCTTCCATGTTTGCTACTGAGGTGCTTATTGTTGAAACACTTTCGTCAATGTTACTACTTGCATTTTCTAAAGTTGAACCAAAGCCTGATGTTTCAGATTTTAGTTTTTTGAGCTCATCTGATGTCTCTACTAATGATTCATTCAGTGCTATTATCTGTCTTGAAATTCCAGAAATATCTTCAATTAAAACATTAGTAGCTGCTGAACCATGAGAAATATTTCCTTCATCAAATGTTACCATATGAAATACATGTGTACCCTCAAGTGCAGGAAGATAGTCAACATAATACAATCCCTGATGTAACATCAAAAGAGATTCTTCTAGACTTTGAACTTGTCCATTTGGTAAATGTACATGTGATGTACCAAGAATTTCACTAGGATTATTTCCTATAAGCAAACCATCACTTGATGTTTGGATATAAATTCTAAATGCATTATTTATGGCAGCAGTTTCTGGAGCAAATACAATAGTACTTACAACTCGCTCTATTGGAACATTAACAAGTGATGATGATTCTGTGAATTTTAGATTTATTTCATCACTAACTGCACCATTTTCAGAAATTACTTCAAGAATGTAAGTTCCGTAAGGTGTGCTTTCAGTTACATTTGGCCAATTCATGACAAAGTAATGAAAAGAACCATCATTTTTTGTTATAACCTGTTCAAAATGTATGATGTTATCGTTTGGTGAAGATAGTCTAATTAGAACTGGTGAATCTGCAATTGAATTACCATATACAAATAATGGTTCACCAGGAGCAAATACTTGTCTATTTGTAAAAGTGTCTAATTTATTATCAGCATCTAGGGCAAAACTGTTTTCTAATAATACAGGTGTTAATATCAAACAACATACAAAAAATACAATAATTTTCATTTTGAAATTTCTTCAAATTACTCATAGATATTGTTTATGATGGATGAAAATTGTCTACAATATCCATTAGAAGGTATTCAAAAAAAAAGAAAAGAGGGATAGTTTGATGTCTACTATACTACGTCGATGTTGACTGATACTGTATCAGATAATGCAGATGGATTATCTACGCTCTCCCATACAAAGACAGTTGCCTCGT
>CAYVQV010000071.1:0-4523 GCA_964454035.1 uncultured Candidatus Nitrosopelagicus sp.
GAAAAAATGATAAAATTAATTGAGAAACATAATGTCCCAGTTTACCAAGACCTTCGAACATGGGTTGCAGCTGCATCTGCATTAGCACAATGGGGACAATCTAAAGGCTCTTAGACAACATTTAATTTCCTTACAAACTAAATTTTTTCATGTCTATGATAAATCAATCAAAAGACGAGGGCGTTAGTGTTGTTACTATAAATCGTCCAACCAAACTAAATGCAATGAATACAGATGTGGCAAAAGAAATCATCAGTATTTTTACACAGTTAGACAAAGATGATAGCGTAAAAGTTATTGTTTTAACTGGTGAAGGTGATAAGGCATTTTCAGCTGGCGCTGATATTGAATATATGTCAAAGATTACTCCTGATGAATCTGAAGTTTATGCAAAACTTGGTCAAGAAGTAACTGCAACAGTTGAAAATGTTTCTAAACCTACTATTGCAGCTGTTAATGGTTTTGCACTTGGTGGTGGATGCGAACTTGCTATGTCATGTGATATAAGAATTGCATCTGATAATGCAAAGTTTGGTCAACCTGAAGTAACTATTGGAATTCCTCCTGGTTGGGGTGGAACACAAAGACTAATGCGAATAGTTGGAATTGCAAAAGCAAAAGAGCTTGTCTATACTGGCAAGATGATTAAAGCTGCAGAAGCAAAAGAAATTGGTTTAGCTAATCATGTTGTTTCACAGGAATCATTGATGGAAGAAGCAATGTCTATGGCAAAAACAATTGCTAAAAATGCAACACTTGCTGTACGTATGTCAAAAACTGCAATAAACAAAGGAAGAAATGCTGATCTAGATACAGGATTAGGAGTTGAACTTCTTGCATGGAGAAACTGTTTTTCAGATCCTGAGCGTGAACAACGTATGACTGACTTTGTAAATAAATCAAAAAAATAGTCACTTTTCCTTTTTTCTTTTTATTTTTGTGTGTACTAGTGTGGGGAGTATGAAAAGGTTCTTATAATTTGAATTAAGATTTTATTGTATGGCAACTGAACAATCACAAAAGTTAGTTACAATCACTTCAAAAGCTGCCGAAAAAATTAAAGAATTCATGACTGAAGAAGCAGAAAATCCACAATACTTGAGAATATATGTTCAAGGTGGGGGTTGTTCTGGTTTATCATATGGTATGGGTTTTGAAAAAGAAGCAGAAGAGGATGATTTAACCATTGAAGAAAATGGTGTGAAAGTACTTGTTGATAGTATGAGCCAAGATCACCTACAAGGTGCAAACGTTGATTACGTTGAAAGCCTTATGGGTTCAGGATTTAAAATAAATAATCCAAACGTTACAAAGTCTTGTTCATGTGGTTCTTCATTTAGTACTGAATAATCCATTTTTTGAATTTTTTTTATTCTATTATATTATAACTAGGCTCATTTCCCAGCTAAGCGTTTATTAAAGTGATAACGAACAACACAATTATTGTATAATAAGGAGATGAAATATAATTGCCATACACAGGCATTGTCAAGTATCACGTTAAACTATCCTATCAAGTTGATGGTCTTGTCGAACGAGCAGATATAATCGGCGCAATCTTCGGACAAACTGAGGGCCTATTAGGTCCTGAGATGAATCTGAATGAGCTCCAGAGAGTATCTAAAGTTGGTCGTATCGAAGTAAACTCATCTTCTGATGAGAATTCAACAAAGGGTACTGCATTACTTCCTATGAGTACTGATATTGATACATGTGCATTAATTGCAGCTGCAATAGAAAGTATTGATAAGGTAGGTCCATTCGATTGTAGTTTTCATTTAGATGCTATAGATGATGTTAGAGCATCAAAAAAAGAGGATATAGTAAAACGGGCAAAAGAAATCAAACAAAAATGGTCTACAAATTCTGTTAGTGAAGGTGATGAAATGTTAAAAACTGTACATGAAAACAATTCGGATAAAATTACTACATATGGCAAGTCTAAATTACATTGTAGTACTGGTGTTTTTGATTCTCCATGGATAATTCTAGTTGAAGGTAGAGCAGATATAATTAATTTGTTAAGAGCTGGTTATGATAACGCAATTGGAATTGAAGGCGCAAGAATTGATGAGTCCATAAAAGAACTATGTAGTGAAAAAGATACTATTGTTGCATTTTTAGACGGTGATAGAGCAGGAGGATTCATACTCAAGGAATTGAAATCAGTTGTTCATATTGACTATGAACTTAGAGCTGATGAAGGTATTGAAGTAGAAGAACTAACTCCAAAAAGAGTAGATGAAATTTTAAGTCCAGTTGTAAAAGAAATTACTACATCATCAAAGCCTGCTACACTACAAAATGAAGATGATGGTCAACTATCTGAAGTTTGTAAAAAAATATTTCCACAAATAAATGAATCACTTGAAGCAGTTGCATTAAATTCTAAAGAGGAAGAAGTTTTTAAAGTAGCAATTAGTGAATTGGTTGATAAAATTTCTGGACAATCAGAAATCGAATATCTTATTTTAGATGGAATTATTACCCAAAGACTTCTTGATGCAGCAAAAAAAGCTGATGTTAAAAATATTGTTGGACATCGGGCAGCAAAATTAAGAGATTATGACGGTATTATATTAAAAACATTTACAGAACTTGGTATTGCATAATTTTAATGGCAGATTTAAAAACACAGCATCTTCTTACTCTAGCACATTTACTCTCTAAAGGAGGCAAGCATAATTTTGTTACAATAACAACTTCTGCATTAGGTAAAAGTATTGGAAGATCACAGCAGGCAGCATCACTTCATCTCAAAGAACTTGAGGAAGGTGGATTTATTGAAAGAATTCAGTCTGGGCGAAAACAATCAATAAAAATTACCAATAAAGGATTTATTGAATTATCAACACTTCATAATCTTCTATCAAAATTAATAGCAAAATCTTCTAATTCATTATCAATTAGTGGTACAATAACTTCTGGGATGGGTGAAGGTGCATATTACATGTCTATGAAAGGCTACACAAAACAATTCAAATCAAAATTAGGCTATGTTCCTTATCCTGGAACTCTGAATGTTCAACTAAAAGAAAAAAAATTTTCTGAAGCAATATCACAACTGTCAAATTATGATGGCATAAAAATTAATCCATTTTCTGACGGTAAACGAACATTTGGATGGGTTAAATGTTTCAAATCAAAAATTAATAACAAAATTGACTGTGAATTGATTTTATTAGAAAGAACACATCATGATACAAATATTGTTGAATTTATTGCAAAAACCAATATTCGAAAATCTTTAAAAATTGGCAATAAATCAAACATCAAAATTAAAATTTCAGTTTTAGGTAATTTCTCTTAAAGATCATGAATGTTCTCACCATATTCTTTCTGGATTAGTGAGCTTGATGTTTCAGGTCTTGGAGATTCTAATCTAGCTACTTTTACATCTAGATTTATTTTTTTACATCCATCTGTTATGAATTTTTCTTGATGTGTTTGATCATATCCTAATGCAATTATCTGTGGTTTCACCAAATCAACTGTTTTGAAAATATTTTCTTCATCTCCTATAATACATAAATCTACAATGGACAATGATGAAACTAATTCTTGCCTTAATTGTGCACTATGTAATGGTTTTCGTTTTTTCATTTTTAATGCTGTTTTATCAGTTGCTACCACCACCACTAAGACATCTCCTAGTTTTTTTGCATCATTTAATGTATTGATATGTCCTGGATGAATTATGTCAAAAACACCTCCAGCTAAAACAATATTTGATGATGAACTCTGTAATTCTGAAAGTGTTTTCATATTATTTTTACTCATGTAATATCATTATTATTGTCTAATTTCAACTCATCGTTATCACATTCTTGGTTCAAAACCTTTTGCAATACGTAATGCATCAACCAAACCGTCAGCATAACCTATACTTAATACTGCATATTCTTTTTTTCCTTCTTTTAGAAAATTCTCTGCATCATCAATGTACAATTTTGCGTTTATCAAAACATCTTCATACTCTTTGATATTTTCATAGTGAGGTCTAATCTCCTCTAATGCATCACGAACCATTGGAACATATTTTTCAATCATCTGTTCAGAAATACTCTTAAGATTTGCAGAATTATCAAATGGTTCATCTAAACATTCTGTGACTATTTTAAGTGCATCTGATTCTGTAAAATGCAAACTTCCTGGTATTATAATGCTGTGTGGTGGTTCACCAAATTTATTTTTAATTAAATTTGATATCTTACCAGATATAATTTTCTGATCACTTTTTCCAATTCTTGATCCAATAATTCCAAAAGTTTCTGATGAAATAACTTTTCTATTTTGATTTTTTTCTATATCTAATAACAATGACAAAGCATTTTCTGGTTCTAAGAAAAATGATTTATCTTCGTTGTATTCTAGTAAAATCACTGAATGTGCATGATTTAACAAGTTATTAAAAATTGTATTGTATGGTGTAATCATTGATTTGGCATCATTCATAATTGTCAATATCTTTCCAACTTTGTAATAATGCAATCCTACTTCACCGATTAGTGACGAAACAATTG
>CAYVQV010000072.1:0-4506 GCA_964454035.1 uncultured Candidatus Nitrosopelagicus sp.
ACTCTCATAAATCTCTAAAATTTTATCTCCAGCTTTGATTATTGAATCTATTATAATTTCTAATTGTGGTATTTTTGAGGTCGTTATAGGCGGTTTTATCATTTTAAGAATTTTGTGTCAATTCAGGTTTTATTGTCCAGGCTACTGCTAATGCAACAAATGGAACTGATATCAATGCAGTCATCTGTAAAATGACTACTAATTGTGTATGAGCAACATCTGGTGTTGTAATAAGCCAAGGTAATGGGAGAGAAATGATGAACCATATACTAGATAATAAGGCAATAATCTCAATTTTTCGCTTTGTTTTTGGTTTCATATTTTATCTCCACAAGTCCTAGAATTTAATTCCAAAGGTCCATTTTCTGTTTGCAAAATAGTTGAAGGAACCTGCTATAACAATAGCTAACATAGCAGCATGGATATAGTATACTAGCAAATTCTCAACTAGAAAATAGGTCAAGCCCATTTGCATTCCAGTTCCAATCAAACAAATGAAAATGTATTTGACATATCTTTCGATTGTTTTTCCTTCTACTATCTCCTTTCTATAAGTCCAAAATCTATGTAAAATAAAATTTGATGTCATTGCTACACCAATTGCTATACCCTGAGAAATTACATACCAGATTCCAATAATATCAGTTAAAAAATATAGTAATCCTAAACCTACTCCAACACCAGATGCACCAACAAGATAATACTTGAAAGTCTGTTTTACAAATAATGAAAATCTATTCGCCAAAGAATCATTATTTGTGGTCATGAGCTTGTTGATATTACCTAGTATTATTACCAAACGGAATTTTTTAATTTATAAAAAACTCCTATTTTATTGAATTTTTTTATCTTTTCCTCCATTTTTATTCCAAAATTTTTAGATTTTATTTAAATAGTTGAAAGACATAATGTATGCAATGCGTCACGATATACAGACTATCGACTAACGCAGCGTGATTCCGCGAAACAGATAATCCGTCAACCGCTTAGTTCGCAACAAAAGTGGAGACTAGAGAGGAAATCTCTCATTGTTTTGCCAAGGGGTCACGCCCACTTTATTCTTGAATAATATATACAGAAACAGTTCCCATAACATTTCCATAGGGATCTATTACCATTTTTACTTTCTCTATATCTGAAATTTCGAAGTGTTTTTGACCTCTATAATCCCATGTATAATATTGTGAGATGTCTGTTTCAACTAATGTTCCAACAAGCTCAAAATTTTCAGAAAAGAAAGTATTATCACCAGTAATTGAAATGCTTAATGTTTGAGGACTATCACCATTTGGTACAAATCTAAAGCTGTAATCACAGAATCTTTGGCAATTCTCATTACCGATTACAAATAATTCTTCATATGTTCCATTTTCCCCATACTTTGATTCAGACAGATTAACATGATACACATCTTCAGAATTTGGATCAAGTTTGTTGTCTTTTGGCGAACTAATTACGACTATTGATATTACAATTACCGCAAGCCCAATTATTGCCAAATTAGATTTTTTCATATTTTTTGATATTTCCTAGTCTCATTTAAGCACAATTTACTCATAAAATTTGAAAATGGTCATAGAAATTTTATTAACTGTTAACCATTTTTCACACCTGAAATTAATAATCAATTCTTAAAGCGTGTTCATGGGTAGTTTTCAAGATAAGTGGGCAAGACCTCAAAAACAAGGATTTGCTGAAAGGATTGCTGATACATTAAAGCCAAAAGGATCTTTAAAACCACGAGTAGAAGCTGCCGTAAAACGTCTTCAGGCTCAAATATCAAAGATGGACGGAATGGTCGAAAAACTAAAACAGAGAGACCAACAAATTTTTCAAAAAATAGTTGTTGCTACACAACAACATGATACATATTCTAGCAAGGTTTTATCAAACGAATTAGTTGAAGTTAGAAAAGTTAGCAAAATTTTAGGTAATGCAAAAATGGGATTAGAAAGAATTGAATTACGATTAACCACATTCCACGACTTGGGAGATACAGTTGTCACATTAATGCCAACAATAGGTCTCATGAACGGTCTCAAAGGCTCTCTTGTCAAATTTATGCCAGGAGCAGATCAGGAGATTGGAAGAATGACAGAGATGTTAGGTGGATTGATGAATGAAACATTTAGCAGTAGTGAAAATACATTTGGTGTAGAAGAATCTACCAATTCAGAATCAGATAAAATTCTCTCTGAAGCCGCTGCAGTTGCAGAATCACAGGCTGGAGATAAATTTCCTGATATGCCTATGATGGATCAAATAAACACACCATCATCATCAACAGAATCAAAATTTATGTAAATTTTTTCTAAATATTACTAGTTTTATCACGTAATTCTCTAAAATTCTTTATTTTACTACTTTCATCCTCTACAATTTTATCAATATCAGATAATTTCTCTCTCAACCCTGCAATCAAACTTCCAACTTCATCTGCTTCATTTTCAACAGATGTTCTCTTATCAGATAGATGCTTAATTCCTTGTGTTTCTTCATTGATATATTCACCAACTTTAATCAATTTTTCTTTGAGATTTTTGATATCTACAGATTCATCCTCAATTTCTTTTTCAAGAGATGTTCTCTTGTCTTTCAAATTAGATATCAGCATACCTACATAATCAACCGCTTCTTCCAATTTTGCTCTCTTATTCATTAATGAGGATATTCCGATATCGTCTGAAGTGGTTGATGTGAAGTTGGTTTGAGTGTCTGTTTGACCGGAATTATCGTCATATTGTTGCTGTGTTTCTTCAATTATTGCTTCATTATTTTCTTCATTCTCAACAGGTCTTTCAGCAACCATTTCTATGCCACCCTCTGAGTCTTCTTCTTTGAATTTATCAAATAATCCCGTCACGATTTCAAGTAATTAACCTCAAATAAAAACTTGAACAGATAAAAAATTTGGATTAAAAGTATAAGATGTTTTTAATCATAACAAACTTCATATAGATTTCACTAACGGTTTCATACATGGCTTCAAAAGCAATCAGTCTTTGTGTTGGAATCCCAATGATGGTGGTTGGAGGTCTTATTGCACTATTATGGGCTCCTGCAGAGGTTGAATTAGGTTCTACGGTCGAATTTGTTGGAAGTTTAATTGGAATTTTAGGGGTTGTATTTTTAATCGCAGGTATTTTTTATAGAAAAGAAGTTATAATATCATAGATTACAATTTCACAAAATTATACGCTTGGAATTTCCACATCGTTTAAAGCATCCTACAAATCCAAAATAACTATGGATAATGAACGGGTAGAGAAGATAATTAGAGAACTAATTATTGAAATTGGTGAAGATCCAACTAGGGAGGGTCTTAAAGATACACCAGCCAGAATTGCTAAAGCCTATAAAGAAATATTCGAGGGTTATGATTCCAATTCTGAATTATCTGTACAATTTTCAGAGGATTCTGAAGTTGTTATTGCAAAAGACATACAGTTCTATTCCATGTGCGAACATCATATGTTGCCATTTTTTGGAAAAATTCAGATCGCATATGCACCAAATGGTAGAGTATTTGGAATTTCAAAATTAGTACGATTAGTAGAAAAATACGCAAAAAGATTACAAATACAAGAAAGATTAACAAAAAATATTGCTGATGAATTGTATTCACATGGTGTAAAGGGTGTTGCAGTTATGGCCGAAGCTGAACATCTATGCATGAAAATGAGAGGTGTAAAAAATGATGCACGGGTTTCATCTTCTGCATTTAGGGGAATATATGAAAAACAGAATCAGAAGGAAGAAATTGTCAGAGTTATTCAAAATCGTCCATTAGATCCTCTTTAAACACAAATCATCAAAAATAAATAATCAATTATTTGGACATATCTTATGACATCACATGATAATGTTCATATTCCAAAAGAATCTTGGCCAAGATTTAGCTGGTTTTTAATTGAATTTGCACTTGTAATGGCAGTTGCACTAGTTATTGCATGGCAGACATCACCAGTCTTTGAAGATTATGTTTTTTCATATGGATGGGATTGTGAACAAGTATCACAACAAACACAATGTAGTGTTGAAGAAGAAAAATCTATGGATCAAACAATGCTAAATTGGATTTTTTGGTCAATAGTAGGAGTTGTATTTATTGGATGGTATCTTCTTATTCGTAATTTTGTTTTCAAGAAGCCTATATTATAGATAATAATTTTTCTGAGATTTTTAATTATTGTATTTTGTTGTATCAATAATTTTTGCTTTTACAAAAGCATTTTTTCTGTTATTACATGATTCACACTTTCCACACTGTGCTTTCAAATTCAAATAACAACTCCACGTCTTGAAAATTTCATTTCCTAGTACTTTATGACCAGTTTTGATCAAATCACTCTTTGAAATTCCTTCTGAATATGGAGACCAAATCTTGATCTTGTGTCTAATTTTCTTTTTAATTCCATCAATTTCTCCTTGGTTCAAGGCAGCCTCAAGTTTTCTTGTAAATTCTGGTCTACAGTCAGGATATTGTGTATCTCCTTTCTGTGCACC
>CAYVQV010000073.1:0-4448 GCA_964454035.1 uncultured Candidatus Nitrosopelagicus sp.
CAATCAGAAACTAAAGTTCAAGATAAATGGGGAATTGCACATATCTATAGTAGTTACAATAACACAATTATTCATATAACAGATCTTACAGGTGGTGAAACTATTTCAATTAGTTCTGGAGGTCATCATGTCAATGCAGATAGATATGAATCATCACCATTTGCAGCTATGAAAGCAGCTAACGTTGTTGTTGAAGGAGCAAAAACGAAAGGATTCACAGGACTACATATCAGAGTACGAGCAGTTGGAGGAGTTGGTTCTAGAGTACCAGGACCTGGTGCACAAGCTGCTATTAGAGCACTAGCAAGAGGAGGATTTAAGATAGGAAAGATAGATGATGTTACACCTATTCCTCATGATACTACAAGAAAGAAAGGCGGAAAAAGAGGAAGAAGAGTTTAGATTTCTTCATCTACAAGCTTTACTCTAATTTTACATCCTCGCGACTCAAAAAAATCACTGATAAAATTTCCAAATTTTTCTTCAGGTTTATTGCCCTTTGTTTTTTTTATCACATCAGAAAATTTTTCTGATATTCCTAGATATAGATTTGAATTAATAGCAATTGAAAAAAACGTCCAGCCAAATTTTGATATAGGTTCACTAAGTGCATATCCGTCAGAAAATTTACAAAGTTTTTGAATATCATTCATTCCTTCTATAACTAGCAATTTATCATCATCAAATTTTGTTGTACTAAATTCAAGAAGATAGACCATTATTTATCATCATCACCATAATCAGTATTTTCTGCTTGATTAACAAATTTTTCTGAAATTGACACAAATTTTCCATCTTTCTCAACATTAATCTTATTCTCCATCCTAACACGAATTCCTACAGAACGAAATAATGTTAACAATTTTCCACCATCTAATATTTCGTCTATTTCACCAGACATGATTAATTCTGCTAATTTATCCACTATAATTTTTGTTTCATTTGGGAATTGTGATTCAGCGTTATTTAGAACCTCTAATCCTCTATAGCCAAGTTTTTTTATGATCTGTTCTCTTGGTGTAATTTTTTGTTCATTATTATGATTAGATTCTTTTTCTTGATTCTCTTTGTTATCCTGTATTGCAAGGTTTTTTTGCATCTCAGCTAAACGTTTTGCTTTTAACATTTCTAATTCCTTGTCGTCCATATTCATCCTTTTATCACACCAATTGGTACTAACTTAGCTACTTTAGTAGCTATTCCTAGTTCATGTGAAACATTTACTACTGAATCCACATTTTTGTAAGCTTCAGGTGTCTCTTCAACTACTCCATCACGGGTAAGTGATTTTATAAAAATACCTTTATCATTAAGCGATTTTTTTACTTGTTCTTCAGTAAAATCTCTTCTTGCTTTAGAACGTGACATCATTCTACCTGCTCCATGTGCTGTAGAACCAAAACTTTTACTCATAGAATTCTCTTTACCAAGTAAAATCCAACTTCCAGTACCCATTGAACCAGGAACTAGAACTGGTTGACCTAAATCTCGATATTTCAATGGAACTTCCTCTAGATTTGCTGGAAATGCTCTTGTTGCTCCTTTTCTGTGAACAACAACTCGCCTATTTTTACCATCTATTTTGTGATTTTCGACCTTAGCAATGTTATGTGCAACATCATATACTAATTTCATATCTAGATCGGATTCTGTCTGACTAAATATACGTTCAAATGATTTTCTTGTCCAGTGAGTAATCATTTGTCTATTACTCCATGCAAAATTTAATGCTGCAAACATTGCTGCTCTATACGATTCACCCTCTTCAGAATTATTTGGAACACATGCTAATTCTCTATCTGCTAAATTGATATTATATTTTTTTTGAACTTGTTCAGAAATTCTTAGATAATCACTACAAACTTGATGACCAAATCCACGAGAACCACAATGAATGAGTACTGTTACACTGCCTTTTTTTATTCCCATTCTTTTTGCTGCTTCTTCATCATGTATTTCTTCAACACGTTGAACTTCAAGAAAATGATTTCCAGATCCAAGGCTTCCAAGTTGTGGTGCACCACGTTTTCGTGCTTTATCTGAAACTTTGTTAGGATCTGCGTTTGCTATCTGACCATTCTCTTCACATACATTTGCATCATCGCTTACACCATAGCCATGTTCAATAGCCCAATTAACACCTTTAACCAAAACTTCATCAAGTTCTGATTGATTCAATCTCACAGCACCTTTAGAACCTACACCAGATGGTATAGATTTGAAAAGATCATTAACCAATTCACCGAGTTTTGGTCTAACTTGTTCTTCAGTGAGATTTGTTCGTAAAAGTCTAACACCACAATTTATGTCATAACCAACTCCACCAGGACTTATCATACCTTCATCTGCATCCATTGCTGCAACACCACCAACAGGAAAACCATATCCTTCATGACCATCTGGCAAAACTACTGCATGTTGTTGTATACCAGGTAAAGTTGCAACGTTAATTGCTTGTTTAATAGTTCTGTCAGTCATCATTTTCTTTATCAATACTTCATCAGCGTAGATAGTTACAGGAACTTTCATGCCTAATGATGAATCAGCTTCGATTCTGTATTCCATATTACCAATTTTTTTTGGTTGTAAATCAGTCAATTAGATATACAAAGTTGTGATACAGGCAATTTAAATCAAATTCAAAATTATTAAATAAATTAAAATGAAATGATAATATCATAATAATATGAAAAAAGCAATAGTGTTAGGTGGCTCAAGAGGAATTGGTAAGGCAATTTCAGAATCACTGAAAACACTGGATATCGATGTTGTTGCAGCATCTAAGGCTGATATTGATACATCAAATATGGAAAGTGTAAGAAAATTTTTGCAGACTTATTCCAATACAGATATTCTTGTACTTAACACAGGAGGACCACCTGTTAGAAAGTTTGATGAAATATCTGAAGATGATTGGAATCATTATCACAATCAATTATTTGTAGGATTTTGTACAATATTACAAAAAATTTCAGTAAATGATAATGGGTATATTTTTGTGATAACTTCAAATGTAATAAAAGAACCAAATGAAAAATTAATTATTTCAAGTGCTTATAGAGCTGCATTTTCTAGTGTTTTTAAAATTCTAAGTAAGGATTTTGCAAAAAGGGAAATTAGTTGTATCAATATTGCACCAGGTCCAATCAATACGGATAGAACTAAAGAATTAATTGATAATGTAGATGAATTTGTAGATACTCTTCCAATGAAACGCTTAGGAAAACCAGAAGAAATTGGAAATTTTGTAAAATCAATTATTGAGAATGATATCAAATATCTATCAGGCGTAGTGATTAATTTTGACGGTGCAAACTCAGATTTCATTTTTTAAACAGACATAGGTTTATTTTTGTAAAAGTTTTAGAAATAACATTGGCAATTTTACCTATAGATAGTGGTCGTTATGGAACAAAAGAAATGCTTGATATTTTTAGTGAGCAAAAAAAAATTGATTATCAGTTAGAAATTGAAGCTGCTGCTGCATTATCACAGAGTGAAATAAAAATAATTTCAAAAAATGTAGCAAATGATATTGCAAAAACTGCAAATTCTGGAAAAATCACAAATAAACGAATTAAACAATTAGAAGCAAAAAGTGATCATGACACTGCTGCATTAGTAGAAGCATTAGCAGAAAAATGTAAAAAAGAATCAAGACCATGGATTCATTATGGTCTAACAAGTAACGATCTAGTAGATACAAGTAATTCATTACAAATGAGAGATGCAATAAAGATTATTCAGCCAAAAATTTCAAAACTATCTTTACTTCTTGCAAAAAATGCTCTAAAATATAAAAATGTTCCAGCAGTAGGAAGAACACATGGACAACATGCTAGTATAATTTCATTTGGACTAAAATTTGCAAATTGGGCGTCTGAAATGTCTACTCACTTAGAAAGATTAGATGAAATAAAAAAACGAATTCTAATATGTAAAACCCTTGGTGTAGTTGGAACTGGCTCTTTAATGGGTAAAAATGCAGTTAAAGTACAAGAAAAAGTATCACATAAACTTGGACTCTTTCCTGCAAAAGTAACTACTCAAATAATTCCTAGAGAAAGATATGCCGAATATGTATTTCAATTATCATTAATGGGTGCAACTTTGGAAAAAATTGCTATAGAAATTAGAAATTTGCAAAGAACTGAAATTGGAGAAGTTGCAGAACATTTCAAAAAAGGTCAGATGGGTAGTAGTGCAGTTCCCGTAAAAAGAAATCCAATTAAAAGTGAAAGAATATCTTCATTATCAAAACTTCTACGAAGTCAAGTCAGTACATCTTTTGAAAATATTCCTTTATGGCATGAAAGAGATTTATCAAATTCTGCAAATGAAAGATTCATTCTTCCTATGACATCAATTCTTCTTGATGAAATGTTAGAAACCATGATCAAAATTATTACAAATCTCCAGGTTAATACAAAACGTATTAAAGAAAATCT
>CAYVQV010000074.1:0-4448 GCA_964454035.1 uncultured Candidatus Nitrosopelagicus sp.
ATCTTCTAGTTCAGTTCCTTCTTCAGACTCTTTGGTCAAAATTTCTTCAGACATTATTTGTCTCCTGTATCTAATTTAAATTAGTGACTTTACTATTGTTATTATTTAGTAAATTTATAAACTTGACATAAACGTTTCGAAAGCATCTATCTGTGTTTTTTCTAGATTTTTTCGTGAAAGTTTAATCTGTTTTTCGATTCGGGAAACTTGACGCTCATCAAGAATACCGTTGTCCCATATCCATTCTTTTCCTTCCATAATACCATTGACAAATGCCGCTGGTGCGGAAGGATCGGCGACAATATCTGCAGCAGTAGCAAGATAAAAATCATCTTGAACATGACTACAATTGCGACCAACGGGCCGTAACGAACCCATTCCTCTAGATGAAACGCCTAAACGGGCGCCCTCATCAATAAGATTTTTTACAATTTTACCATAAGGTGTATCCATAATCTTTGCACGGCCTCTAAAATCATTCCCATCTGCGTTTAATTCTGTAATCATGTGGGAAACTCTTTCAAGATTTACTGTTGGCCCTTCTGGATGACCCAATTCACCAAAAGCTCTGTTTTGTAAAATATAATTTTGGTGATACCTTTTAGCTTCTTTAGTTAATATATCTTTAGGATATAGTCTACCATTACGATTCTTCACATTGGCTTGCATAAAAACACCCTCAATGAAGTAATTTTTTCCTTTTGTGGAATCTTCACATATAAATTCTACATCTTCTAATTGTTCGCATATAAGTCTCATAGTTCTCCTGTTATGTGAAATTTCCTTTTAAGTAGTCAACTCTATAGCCTAGTGAAGTATTTTCTTCGTATGCTGGGATGTCAAAGCCTGGTGCCTGTTTCTTTAATTCCATTACGATTGTATAAGAATCACCAGATGCATGTCCGGTTGTGGAAAATTGAATATCTCCCAAAACTTCAGAACCATCACCAGTTGCGTTTATTGGTATTCCTGGCCATTCATGGGCAGGCATAGACCAACTTCCATTACCACTTAATTCTGCAATATATTTTTCTGCGGTTGATCCGTCCCATTCAATTGCAACTTGTAAACCATTTGTAATCCACATTATTTTAGTAACTAATACATTCCACTCTAAGCCTGTAAAGTTACCACTATTTGCAACGGTTCTAGTATTATTTCCAGATACTCCACCTACAATTGCATCACCATTAGACAAACCTGTATCTATTGAAGTTGCTTTTTTGTTTGTATTATCCCATCCCACAACTTCTACTGTGGATGCTCCGGCTGTAAAACCAGTAACAAGATATGTTTCCGCGGCACCTGTTGTTATTACTTCACCAATCTTAAAATTTGGGCTTGCTGCACCTGATAAGGTCATTGTGTGTTTTGCCCAAGCAAGTGTCGATAAATCTATTTTCTTAACATCTGATTCTGATGCATCCGAAAAAAACTTCGCGATATATTTTTTTTCGTCATCACGTAGTACTTGTGTCTCTGCTGCCATCTTCTATTTTCTCCGAACTTTCCGGCTCTTTCGAGTCTGTCTGCGATTTAGTTAAAAAAGTTTTAGCAAAATCTTGTTTTTTTCCTTCTAATGATACCATCACTTTTTGTTGGAGTACATTACCTATTGCCGTTTTTACTCCAGCCGCATCATCACTTGTAGATAATGCTACGATATCACTAACTGTAGTTTCATTAGACATAAAATTTCCTTTATTCTCTTATATTTATACTATTTATAAACTTTATCCTGATATTATCTTTAGATCAGGTTTATTTGCTGAAGGATCAAATTCCCATTGTTGATCTTCTGCTTCACCTTCACCTCCCTTTTCTCCTTTTTCTTTCTCAATTTGATCTTTCATTTGATCAATTTCTTCTTGAGTTAATTTAAGAATGTGCTTATTAACATACTCTTGTGAGAAGAATTTACCAACAACTTCATCTCTATAACCCATATCATTTACTAATAATCCCAATCGTTCTCTCATCATTGTTGCCTGTTGTAATTCAGCAAAATGTGAATCTGATTGCCACTCATAGATAAGTTGATCTTTTACAAGATTCCAATCTTGACCTGAAATAATTCCCTTTAATAACAACTGTTTCTCTATAAGATCATTGAATAAATGATTAAATCTTGCTCGTAATCTTTCGATAAAACGTGTAAATTTAACTTCATCTCTTGAAATTTCTTCTGCTCTACCAAGAATAAAACCCGAATCTTGTTCTAATCTGGAGGGGGGAACATTAAGTGCTTTGTATAGTTTTGTCTTGAAGTACTCAACATCAGCCAACTCACCAAGATTCTCCCCTCCCGGCAACGTTGAAATTTCTGTACCTCTACCACCTTCTCTACGTGGAAGCCAGTAATCCTCTAGCATACTCATGTGCTTACGTTCATCTTTAATCTCACCAGAATTGGAATCATATACCAATTTGTTCTTATATTTGTTCATAATGTCACGTAGATACTGTTCTGCTTTGATCTTAGGTAGATTACCAACATCAATGTAGAAAATTCTACGTTCAGGAGCACGTGAGATACGATAGATGACAACCGCATCTTCGATCATTCGTAATTGATTAAGGGGTTTGATTGCTTTATGTAAATGACTTAAAACTAATTTTCTATCTGGATCTAATACACCTGAATGAACATAAGAGACAGAATCAGCTGCAATTTGTACTGTAGAACCTCCCGCAGTTTGAGAAATTCCTCTTTCATTAAACATGTAATATTCTTGGAATGAAGAAGTATCAAGTTCAGCACCTTCAGGACCTTGAATAATTTTTGGTTGTCTAACTTTTTTTATTTTTAGAGGATCTATTGGGCGTAGTTCTAATATACCACGTTTGGGGTTTTTATCATCAATGATGATGTGGAAAAACAATCTACCATCAACATACCACTTTCGAAACATTTCATAACCAACCTTACGGAAATCAAGCAAACGAACTAGTTCTGTAAATTCGGCTTTTATACTTTCTTTGATTGTATTTGATAAATTAGATTTTTCTAGGCTTACGCTGACAGGAGATTCCTCCCTATTTGTGACAACGGCTTCATTAACAACATCATCAATCGCTTGATCACATTCGGGATATGTTGCCATTTCCCTATATTTTCTAATTAAATCTAATTCATTTTTAGTGACACCCTCTAAGTCAACATACGTACCGTATGCCCCTCCAGAAGGGCCAAGTTCCATTGCGCCGTCATCAGGCTGCGGGAGTGCAAAAGATTTTTTATTCTTTTGATCTTTATCAACTCTTCCTATAGAAAATCCAAAAAGTTCAACTGCCATACATTATTCCTAATAGGTGAAATGGGAGTAGATAAATCCACTCCCATGTAAAATTATTCTTGACATTAATATTTATAATTACTGTAGTGGTACTATTTCAGACCTGTATTAGATTCTGAAGATTTCCAATAATTAAATTCCCATGTTATGTCAAAAGTTTGAATTTCATTGGTGTCCCAGGATAAAGCAATTTCTGGACAAGCTGAAGGCCAACAATTTACAAACTCGTACATTTTAGAAGAACCAGATCCGTCTTTTCTAAGTTGTCGAACTTTCATTGTACCAGTATAATCAAGAATTTTGACCATTGCCGCATCTCTCTTATTTGACTTATGAGAATTGAGCCTTTCCATCCAACTTTCAATATAATTCCTAACTTCCATATCTTCATCATTATAGACAGAAGTTGTTACTTGAGCCGCATCTCTGTTACCGGGAATTTGTAAACCTCTTCCCATATATGTAACTGTAGCTGCAGTTATAGTTGAGGCGGGTAATGATATACCCTTACACAAAAACTTGAATTCATTAATAGTTCCTTTAGTACCTTTATCGGCAGTAAGTTCAACTTCAAATAAACTAGCTAATGCTCCACCTTTTGTTAATTTAGCGGTAAACGTGTCAATGTTAAATGCTGATGCCATTATAGTTCTCCGATGACTAGATTAAGATGATGGGGAAGTCTTTTTTACAAGTGCACTCTTCAGCAGCCACCGTCTTCCCCCATCTTTAAGTTATGTTATACTATTATTTATACTATATTATCCAATAATCTCTTCAAATTCAACGCCGCTTCTAACTGCAACAAATTGTAATTGTATGAAATTAATTGAACGAGATGGTTTTATATAGATATCTCCACGAAATTCGTTTCGATCTACTACATCTCCTGTATTGTTGCTTTCATCACATACTACCGCAAAATCTTGAACACCACCTCTTCCTTGAATATCTCTCAAGAAAGGTTCAACGGTTGATGTAAATCGAGATCTTGCAAATGCATCATTGAATTCAAACAAAAATGCTTTGGCCATATTAGCAATAGATTTTTCTAAAAGAATAAACAATCGTCTTACGTTGATTCTATCAAACGCAGATGGTTTTGCTAATAGAGTTTTATCTCCAAAAAGGATTATTCCACTTCCAGGCATT
>CAYVQV010000075.1:0-4443 GCA_964454035.1 uncultured Candidatus Nitrosopelagicus sp.
TCTTTTCTGATGATGAGCTTGTTAAACAATATTCTGAAGCATCAATGCAGGAACACATGCATCATCATTAATCATGTCTTTTGAAATTCTAACTTACAGTTTTATGCATAGAGCATTAATTTCTGGAATTGCAATAGCAATTTTATGTTCTGTTATTGGATTGTTTTTAGTTTTAAGACGTTATTCTTTATTTGGTGATGCACTTGCGCATTCATCATTTGGTGGAATTGCATTGGGTCTATTTGCTGGAGTTTATCCATTATGGACAGCATATGGTGTATCGATAGTTAGTGCATTAATTATTACAAAAATTAAAGATAGATACAACATATCTGGTGACGCTTCAATTGCAGTACTATTATCCTCCGGCATAGCAGCTGGACTTGTAATTATTAGTTTTTCAGGAGGCTTTTCAATTGATATCTTTAGTTTTCTATTTGGAAGTATTCTTCTCATTAGTGTAAATGATACAGTTTTGATTTTAGCCTTAACCGGAGGCATTTTAATTGTAATTTTATTATTGTATAGACAAATTCTCTATTCTACATTTAACGAAGAACAGGCTAAAGTTAGTGGAATTCCAGTAGAAAAAATCAATTATTTGATTATATTTATGGCAGGACTTACTGTTGTTACATCAATTCAGCTTGTTGGTGTATTATTAATTTCAGCATTATTTGTTATTCCAAATGTTACAGCAATTATGTACGGTAGGGGTTTCAAACAAACTGCAATAATTTCAATTAGCTTTTCTGTATTTTCAGTTCTTTCAGGAATTTTAATTTCATACATATTTGATATAACTCCTGCTGGAACGATAGTTTTGTTCTCAATTGGATTACTTGGTGCAACAATTGGAATAAAATCTCTAGGATTATTATCTAAGAAATAATTATCCCTACTGGAATGATTAAAACATCTGGAATAGAGTAAACAAAGATCTATTCATTAAACACTTCGTTTTACAACAAAATCTAAGAGACTTATAAGATCGGATTTGTGGATACCAGAATATTTGCTAAGTGCATTTGTTGCACGGTTAGCATAACGAAGTGCTTGTTTTCTTACAGCATCTTCAATTCCCAAAGAGCGAATTATATCAACTACTTCATTAATCTGAGTTTTAGTTGCATTTGATTTGCCAAATACGCGTAAAATCTTTTTCTTGTCAGAACCTCGAGCCTTTCTAATTGCTAATAAAATTGGAAGTGACTTTTTCCCTTCTCGAATATCATTACCTACAGGCTTTTTAGTAATTTTACTATCACCCATTATTCCAATTAAATCATCTGTAATCTGAAATGCAATTCCCAGATTACGACCAAACACTGACAAGTTTTTTACATCTTTTGTAGATTTTTTAGCTGATATTGCACCCATTGCACAAGACACTTCAAATAATACTGCTGTTTTCTTTTCAATCATTTTGATATATTCTGATTCTGTTGGAATTCGTTTATTTTCGGCTAGTTTGATGTCATCAACTTGACCTTCACAAATTTCAACACATGCTTTTGATAATTTGGTTATTAATTGAGTTGTATAATTTGAGGAGAGTTTTGATTTTGATGATATTGTATGATATGCCTTGGAATACAAAACATCTCCTGCCAGAATTGCTAGAGGTATATCAAATTTTTTATGAGTAGTTGGAACGCCATGTCGCATTTCATCATTATCCATAATATCATCATGTACTAATGTGAAATTATGAATCATTTCAACTGCACTAGCTGCTATTATTGCATCTGATTGTTTTCCACCAAGCATCATGCAGCTTTTTACAACCATAAATGGACGTAGTCGTTTTCCACCGTGTATGATTAAATGAGCAGATGCATCATATAGCTGTTTTGGATTTCCTGATATCTCTTTTTTCAAAAACTTGTTTACAGATGTAGCATTTTTCTTTATGGAATCAGATACTTTCATTTTACTAATCTCCAATTATCATTAGGAATGTAGTGTTTAATTGCATTTTGATACACCTGTTGAAGTTCATTCGTAGTCCAACTTTTTATGAGAGTGTCAAATTTTTCAAGTGTTGTATCATCACAGTCAGCAAAAAAATACAAGGCTATTGCCATCCATGGACAGTATGAATCACGATTCTTTTCAAATTCTGCTTTGAGTTCATCTGGCGTGATCCATTTTATCTCAGAAATTTCATCTAATACTAAAGATGATTCATCAAAATTGTCAACAACACCAATTAGTGTACCACATACCTCATTTTCTGAACCTATATTCCTATATGGAACATGATATTCGAATTTGTTAACATAATTCATTTTACATGTAATTCCAATCTCTTCAGGCATTCGGCGCTCAGCCGAAGAGATGTATGTTTCGCCTTCTCTTGGATGTGATGCTACCGTTCCATCCCAATCATCTGGCCAAAGCATCTTTGAAGCACTTCGTCTTGTAAGTAAGAGTTTTCCTTCTTTATTGAATATCATTGCAGTAAATGCCCGATGTAGTTTTCCGTTTGGAAGATGGCACTTCACTTTTTCTTCTTTTCCTAGGGGATTATCATGTTCATCTACTAAAATTACAAACTCATCCATATTATCACCGAAATAATGTTCCTTCAAATTTCTTTCCAGAAATTGCATCTGTAATTCTTTGTGGTTTGTTGCCATTTGTAAAAAATACATTTAGACCAGATTTTGATATCTTAACAGCCTCTGTAATTTTTCGGGTCATTCCTCCTGTTACATCCATTTTGCTTATACTGATAGTGGGTTTTTCTTTTTTGAAGTCATAGATGAGTTTTTTTGTTTTTAGATCAGAGTATACACCGTCAACGTTCAGAACAAATATTGATAATCTTGGTTTTAATACTTTAGCAATTGTAGTCATTATCACATCTCCAGATAAGATATATGATTTTTTTTGTCCAAACCATAATGCATCACCAAATGTTATCGGTGTTAATCCAGATTTTGAAATATCATTCATTGTTAAAATTTTATTTTTAATCGGTCTATTTCCATTCATAAAATCAGTTGGTGGCAAACAGTACGCATTAATTCTATTTTTTACTGCAATATCTAGAATTATCTTATTTAGTTCAATCATGGAATTTTTCACGATAGTCACTCCACGCGTGTCATATTTTGCAGGTTTTGTATGCATGTCATATTTAACAGACCAATAGTGACCATATGAGCCACCCCCATGAACTATTATCTTTGGCTCTTTGATTTTTTTGATTTGTTTTAGAATATTTTCAATTGCCTTTCTTCTAGCTGATAATGGTCTTTCTTTGTTAGTGATAATGGAACCACCTAATTTGATTAGAATCATATCATTTCTTTCCTAGTTGATGTTAAAAACTTGCATACCTGTTTTGTCTATGGTTACGGGATATGATTCGTATTCAGTTTTTATTCGTTGAAGTAGAGATTCTTTTTTATTTTTATCAGTTAGTGCAATAATACATCCACCATCTCCAGCACCTGTAATTTTTGCTCCGAATGTATCCTTTTCAACTAATTTTATAATTTCTTGTAATTGATCATTTGAAACACCTAATTGTTCTAAGAAAATCTGATTCTGTGACATACATTTTCCTATAGTTTCAAGATTAAATTTTTGAAGTGATTCAACTGCTTTTTCGATTAATTTACTTTCATCATTATACAAGTCGTTAAAGATTTCTTTATTTTCAGTTCTGAATTTATTTACACGATCTACTACAATGTTAGTTGAATGTGGTTTTTTTGAATTTACAATAATAAAATTGAATTCATGTTCGGTTTCTATGATTTTGTAGCCACTATCTTTTTGATATTCAATTATTCCACCAAATACCGATACTGTACAATCTGCACCTGATGTTTTTGGGAATATAGTTTGTTCAGCTTCTATTGCTAATTCTAAAATCTTATTTTTTTCAGGTCTTGAAAACAAATTTGATATTGATGCAGCTGTTGCAACACAACATGCAGAGGATGAACCCAAGCCTGCACCTATTGGAATTTCAGACTGTATTTCTATATCTACTCCATTGCTAAAATTATTTTCAATAATTATTTTTCTTGCAATGAAAAAAAACGGTTTAAACAGATTATCAATATTATCTATTGATTCTGTAATTGCAATTGTGTTTTCACCCAAGGATGATTTGATAAAAATATTCTGAGTTTCATTTTTTTTTGAAATGACTGTCACTCTTTTGTTTATAGCACCTAATACTGCCTTTACACCATGAACTACGAAATGTTCTCCAAACAGAATTATCTTACCTGGTGCTGATGCTTTTGAAGTCAAATAATTATTTTAAAATCTACTTGTATAATTCTTCTTCTGAAAGTCATCATCTTCGTCTTCCTCAATATCTTTGATTTTTGTCTCAAAATCATCAATCTCATATTTCATATCTTGGTCTTCTGTAAGTTCACCTTTTTGAATTAAAATCTCGCGGGCAAGAAGCCAATA
>CAYVQV010000076.1:0-4419 GCA_964454035.1 uncultured Candidatus Nitrosopelagicus sp.
TTGTCTTTGGTTTAGCTTTTGCTTTTCTTGTCTTTGGTTTAGCTTTTGCTTTCTTTTTCATAATCTCAGACAATTCCGATGAAATCTTGATGAGTCTATTTTTAGTAGAATTTTCACGAGACTGACTAGAAATGAATTTTTTTGCTGTTGTTTCAACCTTGTTCTTACTATTCTTTACTAATTTAACCAATGTTGGTTTTGACTCTAGATTTTTCTTAATCTTACTAGAAACTCTTGATTTTGATTTATTATATTCATCAATTGATTGCTGTAATTTTTTTTCCATTGATGTTCTTTGTTTTATTTCATTTTTAATTTCAGCAATAGTACTATGAATCATACTTAATCTTGAAGCAATAGAACTTTTTTCTTCTTCTGTATTGGCAAATTCTGATTCACCTTCTAATTGTTCCTTGTTCTGTGTTTCTAATCCTAATTTTTCAATGGCTGCATTTTTTAGTCTTTGAACACTTTCTATCTGGGCAATTTTTTGACTAAGAATTTGCCCTAAATCCTCTGCCTGTTCCCTTGAGGAATTGACTCTTTTCTCTAAGGATGTTAATGATGATGAATACTTTCTAGAAATTGATTTTGCCTTCTTAAACTCCTTTTCACTTGAACGTCTAATTTTGCCTAATTCTAATTTCTGCTGTGTTAATTTTTTTGCAGTTGTTACAAGTCCTACCATAAAAAATTTATTTTTTTTCCATCCTTAAATTCACCTGAGTGTTAGGTATTGACTTGACTGTAAATAATTTTAACTCATATTTTGATAAATTATAAAATATTAGTTAGAATATTCAAATTATAATATGGATTTTCACCCATCACAAATTCCAATAGCAAAGGTATTTGATCTAAAAGATGAAAAAGATGCTACTAATGCAGCTCATGAAATGGTTAAAATTGGTTTTTTTACACATAAAATGGGATTTAAGGCTATTATGCCAAAGAAAGACGCTAAAACCGCTAAGCGAATTGGTTATACAGTAACAACCACTGTGACATATGAACTACGAAAAACAGGTCAGGATCAAAATATTAGATATTGGACATATCATGAGGATGCTGATCATTATGCGATTGTTTTAGTTAGTTTAAATGTTTTAGAAAATCTAGGTTTTGACTGAAGTGAATATTTGATCTAATTTCAATTTATTTGATACAATTCCTGCAAGGAATATTCCAAGAATTGTACCACCTAAAACATCTAAAGGATAATGTTGTAGAACATAGATTCTACTAAATGCTATCAAAAGTGGATATAACCAAATAATATGACACCATTTTGGAAATCTTTCAGAAAGTACATAGACTAAAACAAATGAAAACATTGCTGCTCTAGCAGCATGACCAGAAGGAAAACCAGCTGTCCAACTTTTACCATCACAAAATAACGAAAAGCTATCAGGTTCAATTGTAATTGGGAATTCTGTACCTTCCCATGTTAGAAAAGGTCTATCCCTATCAACGCCACATTTTATGTATCCTGTAAGAATCGTTGAAATTACTATCAATATCAAAAGTGTCATACCGATTCTCCTAGTCCTACGGATAATTAGCAATATTATACTAAATGGAAGCATAAAAAACACATTACCAGACTCGGTGATTATCCATACACTTAGATCAAGTGCAGGATTTCCAGAAGAATTTTGTACATAATTCATAAAATTTTTCTCAGATTCAAGCGTAACCTGGGAAAATGCAATAAGTGTGCAAACTAAAAATGCTGTAAGTAGCAAAAAAAATGGTCTAGAGCGAATACCAAATAACATATTTTGCAATTGATCTCAATTAATTTTAGTAGGCTCTCTTATAATATATGAACTCTTAAACTAAGAAATTATTATACAGATTAGAATCTGATCGTATAAAGGAATTTTAACCGGATTAAAAGATACAAAATGTGAAGATTAGAACAATAGAAGATTTTGACATTAAAGGTAAAACAGTTTTGTTGCGAGTTGACATGAATGTTCCAATAAATCCTGAAACTAAAGAAATAACTGGAAATAAAAGAATTGAAGAAGTTGCTATTACTATTAAATCTCTTGACGGTGCAAAAATTGTAATTATATCGCATCAAGGTAGAGTTGGAAGAGATGATTTTGTTGGTATGGAAAATCATGCAAAAGAATTAGAAAAGTTTTGTGGTAAAAAAGTAAAATATGTTTGTGATGTAATTGGAACTCATGCACAAGATGAAATCAAAAATATGAATGATAACGAAATAATTCTATTAGATAATCTAAGAATGTGTGCAGAAGAAAACTATGAATTCACATTAGAAGAAAGTGCAAAAACAATTATGGTTAAAAGATTAAAAGATCTATTTGATCTATTTGTTCTTGATTCATTTCCTAGTGCACATAGAACACATCCATCGTTAGTAGGATTTGCACAAGTACTTCCTACATGTGCAGGGAAATTGGTTGAAAAAGAAGTAAAACAATTAGAAAATATATTAACTGTTGCAAAATCTCCATTTGTAATAATTTTAGGTGGTTCAAAAGTTGATGATAGACTAAAAGCATTAAAAATGTTAATAAAAAAAGAAAGAGCAGATCATGTTTTATTAACTGGACTTATAGCAAATGTGTTTCTTCGTGCACAAGGAAGAATAAAGTTTCCACTAAATATCAAAAATGAAGATAAACTAGTTTCAGATGCACACTCACTCATTGGTGAATATCCAGATGTATTTTCAACTCCTGTTGATATTGCAATAAATAAAGATAACCAAAGAATAGAAATTGATGTACGTGATCTCAATAAGGATGATCAAATTTTTGATGTTGGTCAAAAAACATTAGATTACTATTCAAAAATGATTACAGGTGCTGGAACAATCTTCATTAGTGGACCTGCTGGATTTTTTGAGAAAGAAAATTTCCAATTTGGTACAAAAACACTATTAGAATCTGTAGCAAATTCAATGGCAACATCTATTGTAAGTGGTGGACATCTTACTTTTGCCCTAAAAAAATATGAATTATCAGAAAAAGTAAACCATGTTAGCACTGCTGGTGGTGCATTAGTTCGATATATCACAGGTCAAAAATTACCTATGATAAAATGTCTTGAAGACGCAGCAAATGGAAATAATTCTAAAGAGTAGAACCACACTCAGGATTAGGACAAGTTCTTGCTTCATCCTTGCCTAAAAAGACATCATTACTACATGAATTACAATATAGTTTTTCCACATTTTCATATAGTTTGAACCATTGTGTTGTAAAATTTTGTGCTATACAGCGCACTAAATCATCATTTTCAATTTTTTTAAAATCATTTTCTAAATCATCTACTGTTATTGTTTGATCAAATTCTTTATCTTTCTTCAAGAGTTCAAGAATTTGATCGTTGTTGAATCTAACATCAACATCATTAAAATTTTCAAATATGATTTTTCTAATTTGTAATAATATGGAATATGGCATAATAATCTAATACAAATTAGATGCCTCTTCTTTTAAGTTTCCTGCTGAATCAAGATCATTCATTTTCTCTGCAAAATATGAATAAATTCCATATTTTAGTGCCTTTAATGATAACAAAGCACATTTTATTCTAACAGGACTTGTTTTAATTAAATGCTCTAAACCTAATTCAGAGAGTAATTCATCTTTTTGAAATTTCTTAACATCGCTAAGATCCTTGCCTTTAATCATTTCAGTTAATACTGAAGAACATGCCATACATATTGCACATCCTTTTCCATCAAATTTAACATCAGATATTTTATTGTCGTTGATATTAAGATACAGATCTATACTATCTCCACAAAGTGGATTACTATCATGCCTTGTTATCTGAGGATTCTCTAATTTTCCATAATTTGAAGGATTACGAGAATATTCAATTATCATTTCAGTATAAATTGGATCACCACTCATAATTTGAACACCTTTGCAACATGCTGTAATGATGAAATTAACACATCAATTTCTTCTTTTGTATTATAGATGTAAAAACTCGCACGATTGGTTGCAGCAACATTTAATTTTTCCATTAATACTTGTGCACAGTGATGACCAGAACGAATTGCAACTCCTTCTTTATCAATAATAGTTCCAACATCATGTGGATGTACATCATTAAAATTAAATGAAATTACACCACCTCTTTTTTCTGGTTCTTTAGTTCCATACAATGTAATTCCTGGAATTTTTTTCATTTGCTCTAGTGCATATTTAGTTAATTCTAATTCATGATTTCTAATATTATCCATGCCAATTTTTTCAAGATATTCAATTGCCTTTGCAAAACCTATCACATCTGCAATATTTGGGGTTCCAGCCTCAAACTTGTATGGTAAATCATTCCATGTTGTTTCATATTTATGAACTTCACGAATCATATCACCACCTCCAAGAAATGGACTCATTTTTTCAAGAATTTCTTTTTTTGCCCATA
>CAYVQV010000077.1:0-4374 GCA_964454035.1 uncultured Candidatus Nitrosopelagicus sp.
CAACTGAAGGTGGTGCTGCATTGTTTCCAATATTTTATTATAACAAAGAAGCATTTTTAGCTCAGAGTCCTCAATTGTATAAAGAGCAACTTACAATGAGTTTTGAAAAAGTATTTGAGATTGCACCAATATTTCGTGCAGAGCCATCAAGAACAAATCGTCATCTATCAGAAGCAATTTCTATTGATTTTGAGGAAGCTTATGTAGATTACAACGATGTAATGGATAGAATAGAAGAACTTGTAAAAACTTGTATCGCTACTGTACAAAATTTTGTAAAAGAAAATCCAGATACTGATTTTAAAGTTCCAGATGTCCCAGAAAAAATTCCACGTTACAAGTATGCAGAATTAATTGAAAAAATGCAAAACGCTGGACTGAAAACCCAATGGGGTGATGACTTGTATCCAAAAAACCTACAAAAGATTGGTTTGGAAGGATTCTACTTTATTGTTGACTGGCCAATGGGCCCAAAACCATTCTATGTTAAGGTAAAAAAAGACGACCCAAAAATTTCTGAATCATTTGATTTGATGTGGGGTGATTTGGAATTATCATCAGGAAGTACAAGAATTGAAAAGAAGGCAGAATTAGAAGATAGAATGAAGAATAAAGGAATGAAGATTGATTCATTTGATTATCATCTTAACATATTTGATTTTGGTGTACCACCACATGCAGGATGCGGAATTGGTCTTGAAAGATTAATGATGGCACTTACTGGAACTGAGAATATTCGTGATACAACATTTTATCCAAGAGACGTTGATAGATTAACACCGTAGGAAAAAAATTGGTTGATGAAGAGGAAATAATCAGAGTAGCAAAATTAATGAAAATTGATCTTGAAGATCATACTGAGCACGTAAGTAGAGTCAAAAAAATGCTCGAATATTTTGACATTTTAGATCAGATTGACCTTTCATCTGAAGAAATTGTTTCTCAAGAAAAGATACTTGGTGAATTACGAAAAGATGAATTTATCCCTAATGATAAAAAATTAATTGATTCATTAAAAAACTTCCGTGAACATTATGTTCGTGCCCCAAAGATGAATTAAATGAACCTGAAAACTTCAATCTTAGATTACATTGATGATGTAAAATCTGGTTCGTTTACTGTAGAGGAATTTACATCTGCAACTATTCAGAGAATTAAGGATGTTGATGGTGATGTGCATGCATATCTTTCATTAAACGAATCTGCAATTGATAATGCAAAAAGTATTGACAAAAAAATATCTACAGGAGAAAAAGTGGGTGCGTGTTATGGGTTTCCTATTTCAATTAAAGATAACATATGCATTACAGGTTCAAAAACCACTTGTGCCTCAAAAATTTTAGAAAATTTTGTTGCACCATACACTGCCACAGTTGTAAATAAACTACAGAATGAAGATGCTATAATTACTGGAAAAACAAACTTGGATGAATTTGCAATGGGACTGACTACAGAGTTTAGTGCATATGGACCTACAAAAAATCCGTGGAATCTAAAATATGTTCCAGGCGGTTCATCTGGTGGAAGTGCAGCATCAGTGGCTGCAGATGAGTGTTTGGCATCATTAGGCTCTGATACGGGAGGATCTGTTAGAAACCCTGCAAGTTTTTGTTCAGTTGTTGGGCTAAAACCTACTTATGGTTTGATTAGCAGATATGGATTAATTTCTTATGCAAACAGCATTGAACAGATTGGTCCTATGACAAAAACAGTCAAGGATTGTGGTTTTCTTTTGAACATTATTGCAGGACAGGACAATAACGACGATACTACAATTGATAACAAACAGTCAGATTATTTGAAAAATATTGAAGATGGAATTGAAGGAAAAAAAATTGGAATAATTAAAGAAATGACTTCTGACGGTCTAAGTCCTGAAGTATCATCTGCAACTAAAGATGCAATACAAGATTTTGAAAAATTGGGGGCTAACTGTGAAGAGGTTTCTCTACCAACTATACCTTATACGGTTGCAGCATATTACACAATTACATCTACAGAGGCTGGCAGTAATCTTGCAAGATATGACAATATCAGATACGGCTATGATCTTGATTCAGAAGGTTATGAATATAATTCATATATTTCAAAATCACGAACTAAATTTGGTCCTGAAGTCACACGTAGAATAATTTTAGGAGGATTCGTTCCTTCTGCAGGTCATGCTGGCAAATATTTCCTAAAAGCATTAAAGGTTAAATCAAAATTAATTTCCGAAGTGAATAGTGCATTTGAAAAGTATGATTTTCTCATAGCACCTACTGCACCAGTACAGCCATTCCAATTTGGAGAAAAAATAGATGACCCAATTACATTGATGTTGTTAGATTACAATACAGTTACTGCAAATCTTACTGGCAAACCTGCCATTTCAGTTCCATATCGAGTTGTTGATGGTTTACCAATAGGAATGCAGATTATGGGAAATAGTTTGAAGGAAGAATCATTGTTACAAGCAGCATATGCATTAGAATCAAAAACTGAATTACCGGAGGTTCCACTATGACCAAGATTGGTTTAGAGATTCATTGCCAACTAACAAAATTGGAGAGTAAATTGTTTTGTTCTTGCAAGGCAAACTATCGTGAATTTGAACCAAATCATAACATTTGCCCAATTTGTATGGGATTACCAGGCTCACTTCCTAGATTAAATCAGAAAGCTGTGGAATCTGCTACAAGCATAGCCATGGCATTAAGTTGTGAGACACCTGAAAAAATTGCATTTTTCAGGAAAAATTATTTTTATCCTG
Source organism: uncultured Candidatus Nitrosopelagicus sp. (assembly GCA_964454035.1). Taxonomy (GTDB): domain Archaea; phylum Thermoproteota; class Nitrososphaeria; order Nitrososphaerales; family Nitrosopumilaceae; genus Nitrosopelagicus. The sequence goes on from CAYVQV010000077.1 coordinate 2,753, forward strand.
ATTTACCTAAAAACTTCCAAATCACACAACTCAATGTATATGGTGACATGAGTGTGGGAGGAGAAGGATACGTTGATGTCGAAGGCAAAAAAATCAAAATTAGACGTATACAATTGGAAGAAGATCCTGGTAGGCTTATCTACGAAGGAGAATCTGAAAGAACAAAAATAACTCTTGTAGATTACAACAGAGCTGGAACTCCTCTTGTAGAAATTGTAACAGACCCTGACTTTGAAAACCCACGTCAGGTCAGAGTGTTTCTAAATATTTTATCTGATTTATTACAAAACCTTGGAGTTGCAGAGCCTGGTTTGGAAGGTGCAATGCGTGCAGACGGTAACGTATCAATTGAAGGTGGAAATAAAGTTGAGATTAAAAACATTGGTTCTTTCCATGATTTGGAAAAGGCATTACATTTTGAAATTACACGCCAGCAAAGTTTGTCTGAAAGAGATATTGAAATTTCTCAAGAAACTAGACACTGGGATGACAGACGAAAAATTACTGTTAGTTCTAGAAGCAAGGAAGAAGATCAGGATTATCGCTATTTCTTAGAAAATGATATACCATGGGTAAAAATTTCTCAAGAAACACGAGACTCTCTTAAGAAAAATATGCCTGAAAGTATTAGCTCAAAGAAAGAAAGGTTTGTAGAAAAATTTGATATTGCACCACAGGTAGCCGACATTTTAGCATCAGACAAATATTATTCGGATTTGTTTGAAAATGCACACTCTGATTCTAATGCAAAAGATATTGCAAATCTGATAACTACTGATTTGATGGGTTTTGTTGATACAAAAGAGAAACGAGAAGAATCTAAACTAACCTCACAGCATTTGTCTGACTTGATTACTGCAATTAACGATAAAACATTGACTCGAACATCATCAAAGACTGCGTTGCAGGAGATTGTAAAATCTGGTAAATCTGTAAAGGAATTACTCTCAGAAATGGACTTGGGTCAGGTATCTGATTCAACTGAAATTGAGGGTATTATCATGCAGGTCTTTGAAGAGGAAAAACAGGCAGTACTTGATGCAAAAGAAAATCCAGAAACCGTAAACTATCTTGTAGGTAAGGTAATGCAAAAGACAAAGGGAAAGGCAGACCCTACTAAAACTCTGGAATTGATAAAATCAAAACTAGGGCAATAGTGGTGTATGAAATTATAGTTTTTTCAAAGGTTTTTTACCATCTAATATTGTGATAATATAGGATCAGTTAGTTAATGAGATGAAAGTCTCATTTTCTAACTTTTTTAGTTTCTATCTGCAGTTATTTTTTTCAATTCAGAAAGAATCAAAATCAGTATTTCTTTTTCACTTAGTTTCAAAAGTTCTCTTGTTTCATCTTCAGTAAATTGAATATCTTCATTTAATTTATCGTACGTAGTTAATGAATCACTCATAAATTATTATGTTAATATCGAGTTATTAAGAATAAACTTGTAAAATTATTGGTAGGTTTGGCATTTAACAGCCAGTTAGGTGAGCGCTTGGTAAGGAACTCACTTGGCACCTACCATTTCATTGACACTTTTTTGGATCCGAAGGAATTAGAAATCTATTTTGATTCTAGTTCTGCTCTGCAAATTCGAGAAGCTTGTTAGCATCAGTTCC
>CAYVQV010000078.1:0-4320 GCA_964454035.1 uncultured Candidatus Nitrosopelagicus sp.
GTCAGCTGCTGCTTTGTCAGCTGCTGCTTTGTCAGCTGCTGCTTTGTCAGCTGCTTGTGCCTCTACATAATCATCACTAATACCTAAAATACTAATTTCAGTAGTACCTGCCAAAAATGGGATTGTCAATATTGAACCACTCTGAGTAAAGTCATGTACTTCTTCATCGTCAACGAGAATAAAATACGAACCATCATCAAATGGCTGAACAATACTAGAAGTAATCGTAATAGTTAACTGCCCATCTAATCTTGAATCAATTAAGACATCAATTGAATTGTTGTCAGAGTCACCAATGATATCTTCAACTATACCTCCACGAATATTATATGATAAAACAGTAGTTAGTGAATCCTCACTATTCGATGCCATTGGAGATTGAGCAGGTGTAGATTCTTCTATAATTGGTTTTGGAGGTGGTGAGTAAGTTTCTACTGGTGTTGATTGAGAAAGTGAAGGTTCAGATGTACTAAAAGTTCCTGCAGAAATAAGACCGATCATTACAGCAGTAAAACCTACTGCAAATGCAATTCCAAATTTATCTGCGGAAGTCATTATTTTTTCGCGTTTATACCATATTAAAAACGTAATGCCCAATACTAAATTATAATATCAAAAATTTATTTGTGGAGAGATATTTGATATAACATGTCAGAAGTAGATACTACAAAAAATGTATATTTATTCACACATGGAAGAATGGATTTGGAAGAAAAAGCAATAATTGCTATTGAAGCCAAAGGATTTTCTAGAGATAATGTGATTAGAGCCGACCCACAAAAAGCAGGTGAAGTTGGTGATTACATGGCTATGTTATGGATGCCACCAAATCCAGATCATATAAAAATGCAGAAAATCACAAAAGTAGAACCATGTGAACCAGAAGGAATGATTGGTGTTTGGAAAGGTGTTTCAAAAGATGATCTTTTTGAAATAAAACTAGAGTAATCACAAACCAGATAACACACTAGAAATAAAAGCGTCATATTCCTCGTCTGAGAATTTAATCGTCTCAAATTTTTTTTCTTTTATTGCAATATCAATAGACTCAATATGATAACAACATGTTTTATTCTTCAGCATTCCAAAATAGAATCCAGAACATGAACAAAAATTTAGGCTAGGATCCAGCCAATGTTCTTTATTTTTTCCAACAACGGTCCAAATCTTTCTTTGACTAGGCTCAAACAAATGTAATTTAATTCGATTTTCTGAAATTATAGATTTCATTTTTTTGGATTTTTCATCCATAAGAACTTAATCTAGTACAGACGTATAATCTTGATGGTAAAAATAAAAATTGCCAAGTCAGAACCTGCATTAATAATTGAAGATAAGAAGAAATATCTAGTAATTACTGATTTACATATTGGTTTTGAAAATGAATTATCCACAAATAAAATTGAGATAGGTAAAAATTCTTCCATCAATGAAACAATCAATAAACTAAAAAATTTAATCCAAATCGAAAAACCGGAAACCTTGATACTGCTAGGTGATATAAAATCAAGTATACAAAGAATATCAAATACAGAATGGAACGATGTACCATATTTTTTTGAAGAGATTAAAAAATATGTTAACTTGATTTTAGTTCCTGGAAACCATGATGCAAATATTCAACAATTAATTCCTAATGATGTAACTGTTACAAATTCAATAGGACTTGTAATTGATGATGTCTTACTGACACATGGACACACAATTCCAACAGAGAATTTTTCAAGTATAAAAAAAATTGTTATGGGACATATACATCCAGTTTTTTTTGATAAGAATTCATTACTAAATGGAAGACGTGTATGGATTTCATTGAAAACTACAAAAGAACAAATTTTTCCATCAAGTTCTGGTGAAATAGAGATTACAATTATACCATCATTTAATCCATATTTCTATGCAACAAAAAAAAGATTTTATAAAAAATCAATTTCTCCAATTATAGGAAGACTAGAACAAATTGCAGAAGCCAAAATTGTTACATTAGATGGAACCATAATTGGAAATGAGACTATACTAAAGGATTTAATCTAATTTTCATATGGTTGTAACGGATGTTTAGTAGTCTCATTTGTTTGAAGCCATTCAAGGGTTTTACAGAATGATTCAGATAGCTCAGGTGTAGTTAAAACTGGAATCCCCAGTTCAAGTGATTTTCTTCGTATTTGATACTCATCATAAAGCATTCCAACATATTTTTCAAGAGTAGATGTACTTGGTATATTTACAATAAAGTCAATCTTTCGTTCATGCAAAAGATCAGCAATGTTAGGTTTTCTGTCTGGTTCACTAATCTTATGTACAATCTCAACATCTCCAAGTTTTTCTTCTAAAAATTCTGCAGTATGCTCTGTAGCCATTAGTTTGAATCCCAGTTTTTTTAGTAATGCAATAGTTGGAAGTAATTTTTCTTTGTTTTCTGCTCCTCCAATTGTGATTAACGCAGCACCACTTTTTGGTAAATTATATCCAACTGAGGTTAATCCTTTTGCCAATGCATCATAAAAGCTATTTCCAAAACATGCAGCTTCACCAGTAGATTGCATTTCTACTCCAAGAACAATATCGGCACCGTCTAATTGCATGAATGAAAATTGTGGAACTTTAATTCCATGTATTGGAATCTTCTGCCATTTTCCAGGAGGTATTTCAGGTAATGGTTTTCCAAGTACTGCTTTTGCTGCAAGAGATATCAAATTGGTTCTAACAAGTTTAGAAACAAAAGGCATTGAACGCGATGCACGTATGTTTAACTCTATTACATATTCTTGATCACTGTGAATAAGAAATTGTAAGTTAAATGGACCTTTAATTCTAAATTCTTTTGCAATACGTATTGTAGAATCTGTAATATTCTCAATTATTTTATTACTTAAACGCCAAGGTGGTATACACATCATTGCATCACCAGAATGAACACCAGCGCTATCAATATGTTCAACAATTGCACCAATTATCACATTATCACCATCAGAAACTCCATCAACATCTACTTCAAGTGAATTCAGCATGAATTTTGTAATTACCACAGGATGATCTGGAGATACTATAGCTGCGTTTGTTGTAAATTCTTTTAATTCTTCTTGAGACCAAACAACCTTCATTGCCGCACCACTTAGAACATATGATGGTCTAACCAATACAGGATAACCAACATCAAGTGCAAAGTTTTTTGCATCTGTAATATTTGAGAATGCTTGCCAGGCAGGTTGTTTTATGTGAAGTTTATCTAATATTGCACTAAATTTGGAACGATTTTCTGCTCTGTCAACATCTTCAGCACTTGTTCCAATCAAATTAATCCCATTTTCTGCAAGTTTAGGAGTAAGATTATTGGCAGTTTGCCCTCCTACAGAAGTAACAATTCCTTTTGGATTCTCAAAATCAGAAATATCTAAAATTCTTTCAAGAGTTAGTTCTTCAAAGTATAATCTATTACAAATATCATAATCAGTAGATACAGTTTCAGGATTGCAATTTACAACACTAACATTTTTTTCTCCATTTTCCTGAAGACCCCAAACCATATTGACTGTTCCCCAATCAAATTCTACACTGCTTCCAATTCGATAAGGACCTGCACCTAAAACTACTACACCTTTGTCAGAATCATCAAGTTTTACATCATTGGTACCACCTCCATAAGTTAAGTAAAGATAGTTTGTTTGTGCAGGCCATTCTGCAGCAAGTGTATCAATTTGTTTTATAGAAGGAATTATACCAAAGTTTTTTCTCATACTTCGAATTTCTTGATTGGTAGTATTTTTTGCACGTGCAATTTGATTATCTGAGAATCCTAACTTTTTTGCAGTATGTAATAGTGGTTTATCTAATTCATTTTGTTTTAATTTTTCTTCAATATCGACAATATTTTTTATTTTTTCAATAAACCAAGGATCAATTGATGATAAGTCATAAATTTTTTTAACAGATATTCCTTTTTTGATTGCAGCTGCAACATAATATAAAATAAAGTCATCATGGGCTTGAAGATGTTGCTCAATAGATTCTTCATCAAATTTTTTACCATTTGCACGATTTAATACAAGACCATCATTTCCAATATCTAACATTCGAATTGCTTTTTGGAGGGATTCCTCAAAGGTTCGACCTATTGCCATAACTTCACCTACAGATTTCATTGTAGGACCAAGCTTCCTATTTGCTAATTCAAATTTTTCAAAATCCCATCTAGGATGCTTACATACTATGTAATCTAATGATGGCTCAAAGCATGCTGTTGTTGCTTTGGTAATATGATTTACTAATTCAGGAAGTGAATATCCAAGTCCAATTTTTGCAGACATGTATGCAAGTGGA
>CAYVQV010000079.1:0-4288 GCA_964454035.1 uncultured Candidatus Nitrosopelagicus sp.
TTTGCTGAGAATAAGATTAGCCTGTTAATGGAAAATATTAAAAAAATTTTAAAAATTCAAAATCAAAATTTTACTAAAGTTTCTAGAGATGGAAATCTAATACTTGTTGATGCAAATGATCCTGTCTTTGCATCTAGCACAATAGGTTTACTTTTTGGTATAAAGGAAATAATGATTGCAAAACAAATTAAAAATGATTTCAAAACTATTGTTAATGAAATAACTAAAGTTGGTTCTAGTCTTTTATTAAAAGGAGAAAAATTCTATGTTAGTGTAGATGGAAAGCCACAAGGATATATGACCAAAGATGTTGAATTGTCTGCAACATCATCATTGATTGAAAAAAATAAAAAAATTAATGCAGAGCCTGGAACAAAAGAAAAACACGACAAGCTTCTAATGTCATTTATCACTAAATCTAATGCATACGTCAGTATATTCAATGACAAGGGACTTGGTGGAACCGTAAATAACTCACAAAATGATAAAGTAATTTGTGGGATTTCTAACGAATTTTCAGCAATCACATGTCTAGAAACAATCAAACAAGGTTTTAGTGTTAAAATTGTTGTTTTTTACAAAAATGATTCAGAATTATTGAATATCGTAAAAATGTTACATAAGATTTTACCAAGAACACTACAACTAACTTCAGAAATAGAATTCTACAAGGTAGATCTTGGTAATAATTTGAATACAAGGAATTTAATTTCTGCCAAGATCCTCTCAAAAATTGCAGTAAAAGAAAAAATTTCCTATGTTTCGTTGCCTATCTCACCATTAATTTTTTCTTCAACAATAATTAAAAAATTAAAAACTTATGTTTTTGAACTTGGTTTAATACCAATTATTCCCCTTTCTGGAATTGATTCTGGAATATTTGATAATGCAAAAGAAATTGGTTTAGAAAAATATATTCCAAAAATTGAGAAGTTTCTACAAACTAAGATTAAAACTGAATCTGCTGCAAAAATTCAAAATAAAGACATAGAAAAACTTCTGCGTGATAAAAAAATTGTATCTGTAAATCTTGGGCCAAATATGATACACGAAATACTGGATTCGTTAGAATTAAAGCACTAAAATTTAAACAGGAAATTTAGTTTAAAATTATGAAAAAAATAGGCGAGTTCATCTATCCATGGGGAAATGGTCATTATTCTAGAATGATGAGATTAAATGATGCATTAGATGAAAAAATGGCTGGTCAACTAGAAACACATTTTTTTAGTAAAGATGAGATTATTGAAAAACTAATCAAAAAATTTCCTGAAAAAAAAGAAAATATACATCAAGTTCTGATGCCTACACCAATAGATGGTAAATTTGGTCCAAGTGTAAAACTGTCAATGTTCAATCTGTTTATGCCAATATCTGATAATCAACCACTTGTTACTCAAATCTCAAATTATCTAAGAGAAGAACGAAAATTCTTTGATAATTTAAAATTTGATTTGGTGATAAATGATGGTGATATGGGTTCAAATGTTCTTGCAAATAATAGGAACATACCAAGTGTATTTGTTACAAACCAATTTAAACCAAAATTATGGAAATCAAGATTTTACTTCAAACCTGCACTATCATTTATTGCAAAACAAATCTCAAAAGCAACTAAGATAATTATCGCTGATTCTCCCCCACCATATACAATGTGTGAATACAACCTAAATTTTACAGATAATGTGAAAGAAAAGATAACGTATGTTGGACATTTTTCAAAAAATAAAGAAATTGCAAGAACAAAACCTACAGAATTAGAATTGTTAATCCAAGACTCAGATTTTGGTTATTGGATGAGAACAGGAAACAAATCAACAAATGAAGGAACTGGGGAAAGATTTGAGGAAGCGTTTCATCATGAAGATATGAAAAATGAGAAACGGTTAGTTTCTCATGCAATTGATAATCCAGAAATTGATAGAGTTGTAGGTAAAGATGGAAGGAATTATTCGATTTCAGAAGCTTTAGAGAAACAAATTGACTGGATACAGATTGACAAGGGCTTTCTATCAGAACAGGAAAAAGAATCTGTACTAGATTCATGCAAATATGCAGTCATTAATGGTTCACATACTGTTATGGGTGAAATTTTAGGAATACATGCCAAGCCTATCATTGGAATTCCAATTTATGATGAACATACAAACCAAATCCAGTGGGTTCAAGAAAAAAAATTAGGATTAGCAGCTCAAAACAGAGATCAAATTGTATCAGCAATTAACAGATTAAGAAGTGATTATGATGATTATCAGGATTCAGTGAATGAGTTTTCAAAGAATTTTGATGGAAATGGAGCAGAAAATACAGCCAAAATTATATCAGAAATTTTACAAGACAAGAAATAATTAGTTTCCTAAATTAATCATTCTGTAACTGGTGTGCGGTATCTCGATGGGCGAGCTGACCGAAAGGGATGAGGATATAATCCGTACATCAGTTGTTTCTCTAGATCTAAATATAATGAGGTAACACTCTTATGGAAAAACAAAAGGTCAATCAATATTGGTAAATTGCCCTGAATGTGTTAGTAGAGAAATAGACAAAAAAAAGAAACAACTAGAAATAGAATTTAATGCTGCAGAAGAAGAGGGTAGAGAGTTTAGAGTTCCTCCATATAGAGAGTTAGAAGATGAAATTGACTTCGAAGGACTAGGATTAATTATGAAACTAGATCGATCAACAAAACACTTCATTTGTAAAAGATGTGGTCTTTATGCAACACGAGAGCAAGTAAGTGATATCAGATACAAACTCTCACGAAAGGAAGCTACTCGTGCTGACAAGCAATATGACTATCTTGATTGGTGGCAAAAAAGTAAAAAAGAAAAAGAAGCAGAATAATTACTGAAAAAAAATGGCTAAGAAGAAAGAAGATGAAATACCACAAGATATTGATGCCGAATTAAAATCACCGAAATTTGGAAAGCCAAATCCACAGACAAGAACAGGTTATTTTTTGAATGTAGACGAAAAGGACAAAAAAGTGGACATTCAACTTTATGAAACACTTTCAGGTACTACAATTCTAGAAGGATTGAATATTTCCAAGGATGTTAATCTAAATGATATCGAAAAAGGTGTTATGTGCGAATTTCAGTTAGATGAATTAAAAGCTCCATTAAGTAAAAAGACTGTTGATTATCTTAAAGAGCAAGGAATTACACTTGACACAATTGTTCAGTTTGAATTAAAAGAATTCAAAATAATTGAAGAAAATTAATTAGTTTGAATTATTTCTTTTTGTGAGTTGCTTTCTAAATCTATTACCTATTATTGGATTAATAAAAAATGGAAATGTTTGTTTAAACCAAATTCCTGCTCTAGCTACTGATGGAACAACAAGTTCTAGTCTTGAAGAGTTAGAGGCTTTGATTATAGTTTTTGCAACAGATTCAGAACTAAGAGAAATACCAGTTGAAAATTTTGAAAAATTTTCAAATGAAGGATGATCAAATAATGGTGTCCTAACCATTATTGGACTAACAACGGTTAATCCTACGCCAGTTCCATCTAGTTCGTGATAAAGACCTTCAGAGAATCCTAGCATTGCATATTTACTTGCACAGTAAGATGCAATTCCTGGTACACCAAAACTTGCTCCAACAGATGCAACGTTTACAATGTGGCCTGAATGTTGTTCTAACATTTGTGGCAGTATTGCCTTTGTACAATAGATCATACCAAAATAATTTGTCTCCATTTGAGATACAATTTCTTCGGTTGACAACTCGTTAACTTTTCCATATATTACAAAACCTGCGTTATTAACAAGAACATCAACTCTTCCAAACTGATCTAGAACTTTTTTACTCATTTGATTAACTTGTTCTTTGTCAGAAACATCACACTGACAAATTAAAGAGGAGTCTGAAAAAACTTTCAATTTTTTTTCCACTTCCAATAGTTTTTCTTTTCTTCTTGCAACAAGAACAGTTTTGGCACCTTTTTTTGCAAATTCTATAGCTGCTGCCTCACCAATTCCGCTAGATGCACCTGTGATAACTACTACTTTATTTTTAAAATCCATAATTAGACTCAATTAATATGAAATAAAGTGTTTTTTATGCTGTAGTTGGTTTTGTGTATTTGCTTAATGCAAGTTTAACCAAAAGAATCCAGGTTACTGCAATTGGTATGTAATATGTTGCAATTCTCCAACCAATTACTGCATTCCATTCAAGACCTGTATCTGGCATAACAAAATTGAAAGGATCTAAATTATTTAGATAAGCAACAATTCCAAATTCTGCTAATCCTGAACCACCAACTGTAATTGGAAGATTTG
>CAYVQV010000080.1:0-4207 GCA_964454035.1 uncultured Candidatus Nitrosopelagicus sp.
TGAATATTACTACAATAAATCCCATAACTTGTTTGTCATTGAACCTAGTTATGTCTGTCATATCTTACGACCTATGCTTTCGTTTTTTAAGGTTATTATTTTGGATGTGAGCAAAGCTCAGCTAATACACCGTCTAATGATTTTGGATGAATGAATGTGACTTTTGTGCCAGCTGAACCAGGACGTATATTTCCCAAAAATTGGACTCCACAGCCTTCCATTCTTTCAACTTCACCTTCTATGTTATTTGTCTCTAAGGCAATATGATGAAGACCAGGTCCTTTTTTATCCAAAAATTTCTTAATTGGACTATCATCTTTAGTAGGCTGTATTAGCTCAATTCTTCCATTTTCCATGTGTAATATTGCAACTTTGACACCTTCTGATTCCACCGTTTCAAACTCAATTTCATCTATACCCAATGCCTTTTGATACACCTTGGCAGATGCTTCAATATCATTTACTGCAATTGCAATATGATCAATTTTCATTTAGAATATCTCCTTTGGCTTATACTCACCAAAAACCTCTCGTAAAGTATTGCTAATTTCCCCAGTTGTAGCATAAACTTTTACAGAATTTAATATGAATGGCATTAGATTTTTGTCAGTTTCTGCGGCTGCCTGTAATTTTGATAATGCATTGTTTGTCTTTTTATTATCACGAGATTTTCTTAATGCCTTTATCGCCTTTTCTTGTTTTGCACCTAATGAATCATCAATTCTTAGCAGTTTTTGTTTTGCTTCAACCTCATCTACAAATTTGTTAACACCGACTAAGACTCGTGATGCATCATCAACCTCTTTTTTTATACGATATGCATTTTGTCTAATCTCTGCTTGAAAGAACCCTTTTTCAATTGCTTTGAGTGAGCCACCCATTTTGTCAATTTTTTTGAGATATGCCCATGTTTGCTCTTCAATCTCATCACATAATTCTTCTAGATAATGAGAACCTGCCATTGGATCAACTGTTTTTGTAATTCCTGATTCAGATGCAACAATTTGTTGTGTTCTAAGTGCAATTTTTGCAGATTCTTCAGTTGGAAGTGCCAACGCTTCATCTCTAGAGTTTGTATGGAGTGATTGTGTTCCACCTAATACTGCCGCCATTGTTTGCATTGCAACACGGACAATATTATTATCTGGCTGCTGTGCAGTAAGTGATTCACCACTTGTTTGTGTATGAAATTTTAGTTGTAATGATTTTTCATTTTTTGCATGAAATCTTTCTTTAAGAATTTTTGCGTAAACCTTTCTTGCAACTCTAAACTTGGCAATCTCTTCAAAGAATTCTATAGTGCAACAGAAGAAAAATGATAATCTTGGTGCAAATTCATCAATTTTTAGTCCCTGTTCTATACAGGTCTCAATATACTCAATAGCATTAGCGATTGTAAATGCTATTTCTTGCACTGCATTAGAACCTGCCTCTCTAATATGATAGCCAGATATTGATACAGGATACCATTGTGGAACGTCTGTTGCACAATATCCAATCATATCACCTATAATTCTCATTGATGGTTCTGGTGGATAGATGTACGTGTTTCTTGCAATGTATTCTTTCAAAATATCATTTTGTGTGGTTCCTCGTAGTTGATTACTTGAAAATCCCTGTGATTGACCTACTGCAATGTAATATGCAAGTAAAGTAGAGGCAGTTGAATTAATTGTCATTGATGTTGAAACCTTTCCTAACTCAATTCCATTGAAAACAGTCTGCATGTCTTTTAATGATGATATTGACACGCCTACCTTTCCTACCTCACCTTCTGCCTGTGGTGCATCAGGATCATGGCCTATTTGAGTAGGCAAGTCAAATGCCATAGAAATTCCTGTTTGACCTTTGTCTAACATGAATTTGTACCGCTTATTGCTTTGTGCTGCATCGCCAAATCCTGCGTATTGCCGCATAGTCCAAAATCTATCACGATACATTCCCTGATGAATGCCTCTAGTATATGGGAATTTTCCCGGTTCTTCTTTTGTTTTCTTTTTTGTAGATTTTACATAAAATTGTTTAATTGGAATGCTAGAATCAGTTACATATTTTTTCTCTGTTGATTTTGCTTTCTTTTTTACTGCCATGTATAATCACTTTAGAAAGTTTTTTGTCAGCTTGTCTGCTGCCTCAAATGGATCTATTTTTTTGTTTTGAACTTTTTTCAAATACATAGAAAATGATTTGCTTTTACCAATCATTGTTGAAATTTCCTGTCTAACGTTATTTAAAATAATATCTTCCAACTCAGATTCCAAACGAATTTTCTCAGAATTCTTTTTGTCTTTTATTTTTTGTTTCATAATATCTTTGATGACTGTGGCTAACTCTTTAATTCCCTTGTTTTTCTTAACTGATGTTTTTAAAATTACAGCATCTTCTTCGTCATTTCCAATAAAGTCTCGTAATGCTTGATAAAGCTGAATTGCCCCATCCAAATCACTTTTATTCACTAAATAGATATCTCCAATTTCGGTAATTCCTGCCTTGATTGTCTGAATGCTGTCTCCTGTATGTGGATTAAATGTAACAATTGTAATATCAGCAATTTTTGAAATATCAATCTCTGTTTGTCCTGCTCCAACACTTTCTATAATAATTGGATTAAATCCTGCATATTCTAATACGCGTAAACTATTCCTTACTGAATGTGCAATAGCACCTGTTGCACCACGTGATGCAATACTTCGAATATATGTTCCAGTATCAGTTGATTCGGACATTCTTACACGATCACCTAAAATGGCACCCCCAGTAACATGGCTAGTAGGATCTACTGCTAACACTGCTGGTTTAAGTTTTAATTTTTTCATCTCAATTGACAGTTTGTTGATTAGAGACGATTTTCCAGAACCTCCAGGTCCTGTGATTCCAATTACAATTGCTTTTCCTGATGTCTTGTAAATTTTTTTAATTAACTGCCTTGCCTCTTTTGGGTCATTTTCCATAATAGATATAGCCTTTGCAATTGCACCTCGTTTTGCTTTTTTTAAATCTGGAAGCATTGCCATACAAAACTGTCTTATTGCTTGAATAAAATCTCTTACCTAAAGATTTTAAGGGAAATATATGACAAATAATTCATGAAGCAAAAGACATCATCAAGACGCGTAAAAATTCTGGTTGCAAAATTAGGTTTAGATGGTCATGATAGAGGCGCTCTAATTCTATGTAGAGCGTTTAGAGATGCAGGTATGGAAGTTATCTATTCTGGGCTATTTGCAACACCAGATAGAATTGCAAAAATTGTAGAAGATGAAGATGCAGATGCTGTCGCATTAAGTTTGCTTAATGGTGCTCATGGAACATTATTTCCAAGAGTTGTCAAAGAATTGAAAAAGAAAAAGATCAATGACGTTCTAGTTGTTGGTGGTGGAGTAATTCCTGAAGAAGACAAAAAGGCATTAGAAAAATCTGGAGTTACAGGAAACTTTGGTCCAGGAACATCACTAGACTTGATAATTGATCATATAACAAAAGGCGTGTCTAAATTACGAAAATTATAATTATTCTTTGGAATCAGGCCACATCATTTTTCTCATCTGTTTTCCTACAGTTTCAATTTGATGATTATCCAAGTCTTTCATATACTTGTCAAATGATGCCTTTCCTTCATTTTGGTAATTTTTTATCCATTCATCGTTAAATGTTCCATCTTGAATCATTGTTAGAACTTTTTTCATCTTTTCTTTTGTATCAGATGTCATTACCATTGGACCTCTTGTTAGCCCACCATATCTTGCAGTTTCAGATACACGTCTCCACATTCCATTTATTCCATATCGTTGAATCATATCTACAATTAATTTTAATTCGTGTAAAACTTCGAAATATGCAATCTCTGGTTGATATCCTGCCTCCACTAAAGTTTCAAATGCATTAACTACCATAGATGCCGAACCTCCACAAAGATCTGCCTGTTCACCAAACCAATCAGTTTCAACTTCTTCTTTGAATGTTGTTTGGATTAAACCTGCACGAGCACTTCCAATTGCTTTTGCAATTCCAAGTGTTCTATCCCAGGCTTTTCCTGTCTTATCTTGTTCTACTGCAACAATTGATGGTGTTCCAAAATTTTGAAGATATGTTTCTCTAACTTTAGAGCCTGGACCTTTTGGTGCAACCATGATTAAATCAACATTTTCTGGGGCGTCAATCCATTTCCAGTAAATTGCTGCTGCATGTGAAAATGATAATGCTTTTC